>NZ_BAEU01000166.1:0-43247 GCF_000246875.1 Halomonas sp. KM-1 | reverse complement strand
CTTGCCGGCGAGGCGGAGCAACTGCTCGAGGAGCTTGCCGCAGGCGACCTCGCTGCGTTGGGCGACGACCCGGGCTGCCTCGGCGTTGAAGCGTTGCTGAGGCTTTCTACGCCTCGGCGGCGCTCGCTGTTGCGTCACGCCTGCCGCCGGTTGGGTGTGTCCACACCGCCGGCGGGTCGTCTCGAAACGCTGCTCGAGCAGCTCGAGGCGCGCAGCGACGCCCAGGTCCGGGTGAGCTGGAGCAGCGCCGAGGCGCGCATCTGGCGCGGCCAGCTCTACCTGCTGCCCTCTTGGGAATCGCTGATGCCGGACTGGACTCTCGAATGGGACGGCAGGGCACCGCTGGTGTCGCCCTGGGGCGAGATCGGCGTCGGCTTGGCGCCCGTCGAGGGCCCACCGGTGCGCCTGACACTGAAGGCTCGCCAGGGCGGCGAGCGACTGCGCCTTGCCGGGCGTGGCAGCCGCGACCTCAAACGTCTGCTGCAGGAGGCTCTGGTGCCGCCCTGGGCGCGGGAGCGTGTCGCGGTGGTCTGGCACGAGCAGACCCCGGTAGCGGCGCTGCTGCTGCCGGAAGGGCGCTGGCTGGCCGTGGCGGCTGGGTGGTGTTCTGTGGCGAGGGCGTAGTGAGCGGCGCTGCGCTATGCCTGCTGCAACGGTGCACAAGCCAGCATGTCGTGCAGCACGCCCTCACGCAGTGCACCATCGGCATAGTTCATCGTCGTCAGCTCGAATGTCTCGAAGATGGCTCCGAGAATGGCCACGCCTGCGGGAAAGATGCGCGAGCGGTCCGGCTTGAGCCCCTCCAGCGTGACGTTGTCCAAACGCTCGCACTCGATCAGGCGCTGGCGTAGCGTCTGCAAGCCGCTGCGGGTGACGATGCCCGGCTGGCCACCGCTTGTGGCAAGCACCGAAGCGGCCGCCTTGATGGTGCCGCTGGAGCCCAGCGCTTCGCTCCAGCCCAGCTCGCGATAGTTGGCTTCAATGGCCTCTAGCCGGGCCAGCACGTCCGCTTCCGCCCGGCGCATGTTGGCTTCGTTGACCGTACCGTCGCTGAAATGTCGGCGAGTGTGGGTGACGCAGCCAACGTCGAGGCTCTGCAGCAGCAGCGGCCCAGAGGGATCCCCGATGATGAACTCGGTCGAGCCGCCGCCGATATCGACGACCAGGCGACGCCCGTTCGCGGCCAGCGTGTGGGACGCCCCGAGGTAGATCAGGCGAGCCTCTTCCTCGCCGGAGATGATCTCCACGCGGCAGCCCAGCAGGGCTTCGGCCCGCTCGACGAAGGATTGCCGATTGAGCGCCGTGCGCAGCGCACTGGTGCCTACCACACGCAGACGATCACGGGCCACTCCCGCCAAGTAGGGAAGGAAGCGGTCAAGACAGGTCAGCGCACGCTGGATGGCGGCTTCGTCCAGATGGTTGCGGCCATCCAGGCCGGCGGCCAGCTGCACCTTTTCACCGCAGCGTGTCACCACCTGCAGCCGGTCGTCCTGATAGCGGGCGACCAGCAGGTGGAAGCTGTTGGAACCCAGATCGATGGCTGCCAGTTGCCGTGGGTCTTGCCGTTGGAGCATGGCGTCATCGTTGGCGGTTTGAGGCCGATCCTTGGGTGCAGTCATCTAAGCGTCCTGATAGCGGATGGCTAAAGGTTGCGGCGCTGGCGCGAACGTGTCAATCGCACGGGGGTTGATCGATGGGGTTGCGTTCGTCGCCGGCCTTGACTAACATCGAGACGTTCGCCTGTTCCGAATGCTTTCCGACCGCGTCGCGGTCAACATCAAGTCGTCAGACAGCCCCTTCTTGTCGCTCGTTGTCATGTGCCGAAGCCATGGTGGCACTTGAAACGCACAGGCGATGAATCCATGCGACACGAAGCGCTGCTCCCTCTTACACGATACCGTGCCTCGACCTCTTGCGCAGAGTGGTCGTAGCGCAACGAGCATCGCTCATGAGCGGCAGCTCCATCGGGCTCTGAACGCACCCAAGCGGCGTACCGTTCTTTATCCGCACATTCCCACGGCCGCCGTGCCGCCACGCTGACATGAGCAACTTCCGAACACACCGATGAATCTTACCGAACTCAAGCAAAAAACCGTGCCAGAGCTCCTGGAGCTCGCCCGCGAGATGGGCATCGACAACCTGGCCCGCTCACGCAAGCAGGACATCATCTTCGCCATCCTCAAGAAGCACGCCAAGAGCGGCGAGGATATCTATGGCGACGGTGTTCTGGAAATTCTTCAGGACGGCTTCGGCTTCCTTCGCAGCGCCGACAGCTCCTACCTGGCCGGTCCCGATGACATCTACGTCTCGCCGTCGCAGATCCGTCGCTTCAACCTGCGCAAGGGCGATTCGATCTCCGGCAAGATCCGTCCGCCGAAGGAAGGGGAGCGCTACTTCGCGCTGCTCAAGGTCAGCCAGATCAACTTCGACAAGCCGGAAAACGCCAAGCACAAGATCCTGTTCGAGAACCTCACGCCGCTGTTCCCCCAGGAGCGGCTGCGCATGGAGATCGGCAACGGCTCCACCGAGGATCTCACCGCACGCATCATCGATCTCACCGCGCCCATCGGCAAAGGCCAGCGCGGCCTGATCGTCTCGCCGCCCAAGGCGGGCAAGACGTTGATGTTGCAGAACATCGCCACCTCGATCACACGCAACAACCCCGAGTGTCACCTGATCGTGCTGTTGATCGACGAGCGCCCGGAAGAAGTGACCGAGATGTCGCGCACCGTGCGCGGCGAAGTGGTCGCCTCCACCTTCGACGAGCCGCCGGCGCGCCACGTGCAGGTTGCCGAGATGGTGATCGAGAAGGCCAAGCGCCTGGTCGAGCACAAGAAGGACGTGGTCATCCTGCTCGACTCCATCACCCGTCTGGCGCGTGCCTACAACACCGTGGTGCCGAGCTCCGGCAAGGTGCTCACCGGCGGTGTCGACGCCCACGCCCTGGAGAAGCCCAAGCGTTTCTTCGGTGCCGCACGTAACATCGAAGAGGGTGGCAGCCTGACCATCATCGCCACCGCGCTGGTCGATACCGGCTCGAAGATGGACGAGGTGATCTTCGAGGAGTTCAAGGGCACCGGCAACATGGAAGCACATCTGGACCGCAAGCTCGCCGAGCGCCGTGTCTACCCGGCCCTCAACATCCGTCGTTCCGGCACCCGCCGCGAGGACCTGATCGCCTCCGAGGACGAGATGCAGCGCATGTGGATCCTGCGCAAGCTGCTCAACCCGATGGACGATACCGCGGCCACCGAGTTCCTCATCGACCGCCTGAAAGATACCAAGACGAACCTCGAGTTCTTCGAAGCCATGAAGCGCCGCTAAGCGGGATCGGCGGTGCGCAAAGGGGCGGCATGCTATGCTGCCCCTTTCGTCGTTCCGGAAACGGGAATTGCAATGAAGTACAAGGATCTGCGCGACTTCATCGCCGCTCTGGAGGCTCAGGGCGAGCTGATACGAGTTTCAGCCGAGGTGGACCCCTATCTCGAGATCACCGAGATCTGCGACCGCACCCTGCGTGCCGGTGGCCCGGCGCTGCTGTTCGAGAACGTCAAGGGTCACGACATGCCGCTGCTGGGCAACCTGTTCGGTACGCCCAAGCGGGTCGCCATGGGCATGGGCCAGGACAGTGTCGAGGCGCTGCGCGAGGTGGGCGAACTGCTCGCCTTCCTCAAGGAGCCCGAGCCGCCCAAGGGCTTTCGCGACGCCTGGGACAAGCTGCCGATCTTCAAGCAGGTGATGAGCATGGGGCCGAAGACGGTGCGCAGCGCCCCGGTACAGGAGGTAGTGCTGGAGGGCGACGACGTCGACCTCGGCCGCCTGCCGATCCAGCACTGCTGGCCCGGCGACGCCGCTCCGCTGGTTACCTGGCCGCTGGTGGTGACCCGCGGGCCGTACAAGAAGCGCCAGAACCTGGGCATCTATCGTCAGCAAAAGCTGTCGAAGAACCGTCTGATCATGCGCTGGCTGTCGCACCGCGGCGGCGCGCTCGACTTCCTGGAGCACCAGCAGACGAACCCCGGCGAGCCCTTCCCGGTGGCGGTGGCGCTGGGCGCCGACCCGGCGACGATTCTCGGCGCGGTGACGCCGGTGCCGGACTCACTCTCCGAGTATGCCTTCGCCGGGCTGTTGAGAGGCTCGCGCACCGAGCTGGTCAAGTGCGGCCACGCCGATCTGGAAGTGCCTGCGTCTGCCGAAATCATTCTGGAAGGCTTTATCTACCCCGACGACACGGCGCCGGAAGGCCCCTACGGCGACCATACCGGCTACTACAACGAGGTCGACGAGTTCCCGGTGTTCACCGTGACGCGCATGACGATGCGCCGCGATGCCATCTACCATTCGACCTACACCGGGCGTCCGCCCGACGAGCCGGCGATCCTCGGCGTCGCACTCAACGAAGTGTTCGTGCCGATCCTGCGCAAGCAGTTTCCCGAGATCGTCGACTTCTACCTGCCGCCGGAGGGCTGCTCCTACCGCATGGCAGTGGTGACCATGAAGAAGCAGTATCCGGGCCACGCCAAGCGCGTGATGATGGGCGTATGGAGCTTCCTGCGCCAGTTCATGTACACCAAGTTCGTGGTGGTACTCGACGACGACGTCGACGCCCGCGACTGGAAAGACGTGATCTGGGCCATCACCACCCGCATGGATCCGGCCCGGGACACCGTCATGGTCGAGAACACGCCGATCGACTATCTCGATTTCGCCTCGCCGGTGGCGGGGCTGGGCTCCAAGATGGGGCTCGACGCCACCAGCAAGTGGCCCGGCGAGACCGATCGTGAATGGGGCACGCCCATCGTCATGGACGAGGCCGTCAAGGCCCGCGTCAGCGAACGCTGGGACGAATTGGGTATCCGCCTGCCCCCTACACCCTGACGACAAGAGGCCTGCATGACCCCTAGGACCCTGACCTGCCAAGTGATGGCAGTGGAGGATCTGACCCCCGACGTGTTCCGCGTGCGCCTGGAAGGGCGCGCCGAGGCCATGGCCCATGATCCGGGCCAGTATCTGGAACTCAAGCTCGATGACGAGACCTGGGTGCCGTTCTCCATCGCCAGCGCCCATAGTGGCGACGGCACCCTGGAGCTGCACATCCAGCACTGGCCCGAGCGCGAGAACTCCGCCCGGTTGCGCGAGCTGGTGGTGGTAGCCCACCACCTGACGGTGCGCCTGCCCGGCGGTGACTGTGTGCTCGATCCGACCAGCCAGCGGCCGCTGCTGTTGATCGCTGCCGGTACCGGCTTCGCCCAGATGAAGGCGATCGTCGAGGCTTCCCTGCACGAGACGCCTGAGCGGCCCATCGAGCTTTGGTGGGCGGCCCGCGAACGCCGTGATCTCTATCTCGAGAGCCTGCCTCGACAGTGGGCCGAGAACCACGAGAACCTGCACTTCCATGTGGTTACCGAGGTGGCGCCGCAGCCGCCAGTGGCCGGCGAGCGTGTTCAGGGCCATCTGGGTCGTATCGACCAGGCGCTGACCATGGGGCTCGACGACGTCAGCGGTCATGACGTCTACCTCTCCGGCTCGCCGGGCATGGTCTACGCCTGCGTCGACGTGCTGGCCTCGCTGGGGCTCGAGCCGTCGCGGGTCTTCTCCGACGTCTTCGCCTATGCGCCGCGCCAGCCGCTGGTGCCCACTGCCGGGGTACTGCGCCGGGGGAGTGCGGGGTGAGCGCCTCGCCGATCCTGATCACCGGCGGTGCCCAGCGCCTGGGGCGCCACTGCGCCGAGCGGCTGGTCGACGACGGCCATCCGGTGATCGTCAGCTATCGGCGCGAGCGGCCGGAGCTCGAGGCGTTGCGCAGCCGCGGCATCGTCACCCTGCTGGCGGATTTCGCCACCGAGGCAGGCATTCTCGACTTCATCGCGCGCCTCAAGCAGCAGACGCCATCGCTGCGTGCCATCGTGCACAACGCCAGCGACTGGGCGCCGGACGGCCACGACGAGACGGCGGGCGCCACCTTCGAGCGGCTGTTTCGCGTACACATGCTCGCTCCTTACCTCATCAACCTCCACTGCCGTGAGTTGCTCGAGGCCTGCGGTGAGCCGCAGCGCGACATCGTGCACATGACCGACTACGTGGCACGGAAGGGCTCGAAAAAGCATGCCGCTTATGCCGCCACCAAGGCGGGGCTCGAGAACCTGACGCTGTCGTTCGCGGCCTTGTATGCCCCCCAGATTCAGGTCAACGCCATCGCGCCGGCATTGATCATGCTGGGCGAGGACGACGACGAGACCTATGCCGAGCAGGCCCGGGCCAAGTCGGCCATGGCCATGGTGCCGGGGCCGGGCGTGATCTATCAGAGCCTGCGCTACCTGCTCGACAACCGTTATGTCACCGGGATCACGCTGCCGGTCGATGGCGGGCGCCATCTTCGCTAGACTATTAGCCACTGGCATGAGCTGAAAGGAGACGAACATGGCACCGCCCAAGGAGTATCATGATGAAAGTGGCCCGCTGTGGCTGCTGGCCCTGTTGGCAGTACTGGCGCTGAACCTGCTGCCGCTGATCCTCGGCGTGAGCCGCGCCGTGCTGGCCTGAATACGGGCTTGCCAAGCCTGCCGCGATGCGGCACGATGAATCCAGAACAGTGGGAGACGACCATGACGCTGACCGCGAATCTGACAGCAAGCGATGCGAACCGTGCCTTTGGCGCGATAATGTCGTTTGGCTTCGATGGACAGTCGCTTGGCTTCGACGGTCAGTATTGGTACTGGTTTAGCGCCGGTGTGCCGGCGGCCGGGTCCTGAATCGGACACAGCTGCAAGGGCACACCCAACCGGGTTGCCTTCCATCATGAAACCCCTGGTCGGCAACCCGACCGGGGGTTTTACGTTTTGTGCGTAATGTTGGTAGACCCCATAAACGGAATCGACTCGAGGAGACGCACCATGACTGCATACCGCGCCACTTTCGCCGCCCGTACCCGCCACGATTACTATGGCTGGGGCTATGGCTGGCGATTTAGCGCCGCGCGGTCGGTCCAGTGCGCCACCTCCGACCGTGAGATGACCGGTGGCATGACGACACGATGTTTGCCGACCTCACGGAGTTGACCATGAATGCCCCCGCGACACTTGCTGAACGCCTGACCGATGGCCATGCCGACATGGCCCCTGCCACATCCAGTCGGGTCGAGATGACGCTACCCACACCTGGCGAGCTCAGACGCCGTTTACCCCTGGCGCCGCCGGTGGCCGAGCGGCTCGCCGCGCAGCGCCGCGCCATCCGTGACATCGTGACGGGGCGCGACGACCGTATGCTGGTGGTGGTTGGCCCCTGCTCGATCCACGATCCGCTGGCCGCGCTGGAGTATGCCCGGCGGCTTGCTGAGCTCGCCCCGCGGATTTCCGACCGCCTGCTTCCCGTGATGCGGGTCTACGTGGAGAAGCCGCGCACCACGGTGGGGTGGAAGGGGCTGGCCTACGATCCCGACCTGGACGGAAGCGGCGACATGGCGCGCGGGCTGCACCTGTCGCGCCACATGATGCACGAGATCGCCGTCCTGGGCCTGCCGGTGGCCACCGAGGTGCTGCAGCCGATGCTGGCCAGCTACTTCGACGATCTGTTGGCCTGGGTAGCCATCGGTGCTCGGACCACCGAGTCGCAGCTGCATCGCGAGCTTGCCAGCGGCCTGGAGGCAGCGGTGGGGTTCAAGAACGCCACCAGCGGCGACGTGGGCGTCGCGGTGGATGCCATTCGCGCTGCCGCGCACCCGCACCAGCATTTCGGTCTCGATGACCAGGGCCGCCCCGCGCTGCGGGAGACATCCGGCAATCCCTATGCCCATGTGGTGCTGCGTGGCGGTCGACATGGGCCCAACCATGACAGCGGCTCGGTCGCCGAGGCGTGTCGGGCGCTGGAGCAGTCGGGACTGCCTGCGCGTTTGATGGTGGACTGCAGCCATGCCAATGCGCGCAAGGATCATCGCCGTCAGGGCGAAGTGCTGCGCGACGTGATAGCTCAGCGGATACGCGGCGAGACGGCCCTGATGGGGCTGATGCTCGAGAGCCACCTGGAAGAGGGGCGTCAGGAGCTCTCGCCCGGAGCCCTGCGCTACGGCGTTTCGGTGACCGACCCCTGCCTGGGCTGGCAGGCCACCGAGGCGCTGTTGCTGGAAGCGGCTGACCGGTTGCGCTGAGAAGAAGGGCACACGGCTGTACCTGAGCGAGGGATGCCGGGATAATTCCCGGCATTCTCGTTGCAACAGGAGTTGGGCATGCCGTTTTCCTTCGAATACCACGACCCCGAGACCTATCGCCGCAAGGCCCGGCTCATCAGTCTGGCCATGGCCGGTCAGCTCATCGTCTTCGGCCTGGTGTTCTCCCAACTGCTGGTGGCGGCCTTCGGCTCCAGCCTGTGGCTCAACGCTCTGGGCGTATTCCTGGGGTTGCTGGCCACCAGCCTGACCTTTGCCGTACTGCGTGAGCGCCCCTGGATGACCGAGATGCGCTATGTCTGGCAGCTCAAGCACCAGCTCTCACGGCTCAGCAGCTACCTTGCCACCCTGCGCCGGGAAATGGACCAGGGCAATCACGTGGCCCTGCACCTGATGACCGCCTACCACCAGGGCATGGTCCAGCTTGCCGAGCTCAACGGTCGCACCCTGGACGACGATGCCGAGCAGCTCGGCGAACGCGCCAGGATCCAGCGGCTGCGCGAAGAGCGCGGGCTGCCCGAGCGGGTCGATGGCTTCGACCCCAACGATCTGGCAGCCTTCAAGCGCAGTTAGAGGCTAACCGGCAAGCAGGCGGGCGGCGCGCTTGGCGAAATAGGTCAGGATGCCGTCGGCCCCGGCGCGCTTGAAACAGATCAACGACTCGAGCATCACCTCGTCGCCGTCGAGCCAGCCGTTGTCGAAGGCGGCCATGTGCATGGCGTACTCGCCACTGACCTGGTAGGCGTAGGTGGGCACCTTGAGCTCGTCCTTGATGCGTCGCACCACGTCCAGGTAGGGCATGCCGGGCTTGACCATCACCATGTCGGCGCCTTCGGCAAGGTCCAGGGCCACCTCGTGCAGCGCCTCGTCGCTGTTGGCCGGGTCCATCTGATAGGTGCGCTTGTCGGCCTTGCCCAGGTTGGCGGCGGAGCCCACCGCGTCGCGGAAGGGGCCGTAGTAGCGCGAGGCGTACTTGGCGCTGTAGGCCATGATGCGTACGTTGTGCAGATGCTCCTGCTCGAGCACCTGACGAATCTCGCCGATGCGTCCGTCCATCATGTCGGAGGGGGCCACCACGTCGGCGCCGGCATCGGCGTGAGACAGGGCCTGCTTGAGCAACGTCTCCACCGTGCGGTCGTTGAGCACGTAGCCGGTGTCGTCGATGATGCCGTCCTGGCCGTGGATGGTATAGGGGTCGAGCGCCACGTCGGTCATGATGCCGAGCTCCGGCACGGCGTCCTTGAGCGCTCTCACGCTGCGCTGCACCAAGCCGTTGGCGTTGTAGGCTTCCTCGGCCAGCTCACTCTTCAGCGCCTGATCCACCACCGGGAACAGGGCCAGGGCCGGGATGCCCAGCTCGTACGCCTCGCGTGCCTCCTGAATCAGCAGGTCCAGCGACAGGCGCTCGACGCCCGGCATCGAGGGCACGGCCTCTCGGCGCTGTTCACCGTCGAGCACGAATACCGGCCAGATCAGATCGGCGGCGGTCAGGATCGACTCCCGCATCAGGCGGCGCGAGAAGTCGTCACGCCGCATGCGGCGCATACGCGTGGCGGGAAATTGGCGCATGGTCTGGAAACTCAAGGTTATCTACTCCGGCTGTGGCCACTGCCGCCCTGACGTCAGCTGGCGGCAGTGTGCCTGGAAAGAATGATGGTGCAATGACAAGCGAGTGTATGGAACGAGTATATCAGTGCCACCCCAAGCCGAAAGTCGCGCCTTGTCGCACCCCGCACGACTCTCTAAAGTGTTGGCTTCGGGAACCAAGGCTGAACCCTTCATTCGAAGCGCCTTCACAACAAGGAGAAAGGCATGAGCAAACAAGTGGCGGTCATCCTGTCGGGTTGCGGTGTCCAGGATGGCTCGGAAATCTACGAGACCACGCTGACCCTGCTGCGGCTGGATCAACTGGGTATCGGCCATCGTTGCTTCGCGCCGGACATCATGCAGCACCATGTGATCGATCATCGCAGCGGTGAGGTGGTCGAGGGTGAGGCGCGCAACGTGCTGACGGAATCGGCGCGCCTGGCGCGAGGCAATATCGCACCGCTCGACGAGCTGGACGTCGATGAGTTCGATGCCGTCATCCTGCCCGGTGGCTTCGGTGCGGCCAAGAATCTCTCCAACTTCGCCGAAGCCGGTAGTGACATGGAGCCGCTGCCCGAGCTGGTCGAGGCGCTGGCTCCCTTTTACCAGGCGCGCAAGCCCATCGGTCTGATGTGCATCGCCCCCGCCCTGGTGCCCAAGCTGCTGGGGCCGGGCATCGCCGTGACCATCGGCCACGACCCCGGCGTTTCCGGCGCCATCAGCTCCATGGGCGGGCTGCACCGCAGCTGCGGCGTGGAGGACATCGTGGTGGACTTCGAGAACCGTGTGGTGACCACCCCGGCCTACATGCTCGCCACCCGCATCGGCGAGGCCGCCACCGGCATCTTCAAGCTGGTGGAGCGTATCGACGAGCTGATGGATCTCTGAGCCAGTGCGGTAATGCGGTAATGAAAGCGCCCCGCTTCCTTCGAAGCGGGGCGCTTGCGTATCGGCTTTATGTTTTTCGGGCTCAGGCCTCGTCGCGCTCTTCGCTGGCCTCAGCCGTCTTGCGGCGCCGCCGGCGTACCAGGCGGCCGAACAGGATGCCCACCTCGTAGAGCAGATACATGGGAATGGCCAGCAGGCTCTGGGAGATCACGTCGGGCGGGGTCAGCAACATGCCGACCACGAAGCAGCCCAGAATGATGTAAGGGCGCTTCTTCGACAGGCTCTCCACCGTGGTGGCACCGGAGGCGATCAGCAGAAAGGTGGCGATGGGGATCTCGAAGGCCACGCCGAAGGCGAAGAACAGCTTGAGAACGAAGTTCAGGTACTGGTTGATGTCGGTCATCACCGCCACGTTCTCCGGCCCGGTCTGGGTGAAGAACTGGAACAGCAGCGGGAAGACGACGTAGTAGGCAAAGGCCGCGCCGGCATAGAACAGGCCCACGCTAGAGGCCAGCAGCGGCAGGGCCAGCGCCTTCTCGTTGTCATACAGCCCCGGGGCGACGAAGGCCCAGGCCTGGTGCAGCACGTAGGGGATGGCGATGAACACCGCCACCACCAGGGTCAGCTTGAAGGGGGCCAGGAACGGCGAGGCCACTTCGGTGGCGATCATCTGCGAGCCTTCCGGCAGCATCCCCATCAGCGGCTGGGCCACGAAGGTATAGATCTCGTTGGCGAACGGGTATAGGCCGAGGAAAATCACGAAGATCGCCAGCACCGCGCGCAGCAGTCGCGAGCGCAGCTCGATCAGGTGCTCGATCAGGGGGGCCTGGCCAAGTTCCTGCTTGTCGTCGGAGTCGCTCATCGGGAAGCGGCGTCCTTGTCATCGTCGGGGGGAGAGGAGGGCGCGTCGTCGCTTTGCCTGACCTCGGCCAGCGCCTCGTCTAGCCGCGCCGAAGCGGACGGCGGCGGCGCCACGTCGTCGGGCTTGTGCTCGGGTGTGGCTGGCGCGTCGTCGTCGCCCTTGCGCGGGGTCGAGGTGGAGTAGGGCTGGGCGATGCTCTCCACGTCGCGCTTGGCCTTGTTCAGGCTCTCGTCGAGCTTGCTCTGCTGCTCCTTGAGCTTCTGACGCAGCTCCTCCGCCTCGAGCTGCGAGTTGATCTCCCGCTGCATGCTCGACACGGTGCGCTTGATCTTGCCGACCCACAGCCCCGCCGTGCGCGCAGCCTTGGGCAGGCGCTCAGGACCGAGCACCAGCAGGCCCACGATTCCCAGAATCAGAAGTTCGAGAAAGCCGATATCAAACATGGAGGCTTACTTGCGCTCTTCTCGTTCCTCGACGCTGTCCGCCGCCTTTTTCTCTTCGGCGCGAACGTCATAGGTGTTGGGCTGCTCTTCGTGGCTCACTTTGGCCTGAGGCTTGCCATCCTTCTCTTCCTCATTGACGGCCTGCTTGAAGCCCTTGACCGCTCCGCCCAGATCGGTGCCGACGTTGCGCAGCTTCTTGGTGCCGAAGATCAGAATGATAATGCCGAGTACGATCAGCAGTTGCCAGATACTGATGCCACCTAACATGAAGGTTACCTCTGAGTCGGGATTCCGGAGGATCCGGAAGTCATTTTTACTTTGACCTTGCGGCCTTCTCTTCGTGCCCGGATATTCCGAAACGCCGGGCCAGCTCGTCGAGCACGTCCCGGTGGTCGAGTCCAAGATGCGACAGCATCACCAGGCTATGAAACCACAGGTCGGCGGTTTCGGCGACCAGCGCTTGACGTTCGTCTTCGCCACCGGTCTCGGCATCCTTGGCTGCCAGCAGGGTCTCCGTGGCCTCCTCTCCGACCTTTTCGAGTATCTTGTTAAGCCCCTTGTCATGCAAGGCGGCAACGTAGGATTCGGCGGGGTCGGCGCTGCGGCGGCTGGCCAGTACGTCGAAGAGTTCATCGAGAATATCACGCATGCGGGCAGCTCCGGTTGCGATGGGTCAAGTTCATTGCCAGGCCAGCAGCACGAGCCCGATGAGTCCGGCAGCCAGCACCGGCCAGGGCTGGTTCGCAGCCCATTCGGTGAGCGGCTGCCAGGCCAATGCCAGGGCCGCCAGCAGTAGTCCCAGGCGCAAACGCCTTCCCCCGCGCCGGCCGGCACGCAGGTGGCGCTGGATGCCGCTCAGGGCCAGGGCCTGGCGACGGCGCTGGCGATGCTCCTGTTCGAGGCGGCTCAGGGCCTGGTGGGCCACGCTGGGCAGTTCGGGCAGCTGACGCGAGAGCTCCGGCGCCTGGCGCTTGAGCGACTCCCACAGGCCCACGGCACCGGCGCGCTCCTGCATCCAGCGCTCCAGGTAGGGTTTGGCGGTGCTCCACAGGTCGAGGTCGGGATAGAGCTGGCGCCCCAGGCCCTCGATGTTGAGCAGGGTCTTCTGCAGCAGCACCAGCTGCGGCTGGACCTCCATGTTGAAACGCCGCGCCGTCTGGAACAGCCCCAGCAGCACCTGACCGAAGGAGATGTCCTTGAGCGGTTTCTCCAGAATCGGCTCGCACACCGTGCGGATGGCGGCGGCAAACTCGTTGGCTCGGGTCTCCTCGCCGACCCAGCCCGACTCGATGTGCAGGGCGGCGACCTGATAGTAGTCCTGATGGAAGAAGGCCAGCAGGTTGCGCGCCAGGTAGTCCTGGTCTTCGCGGGTCAGGCTGCCGACGATGCCGCAGTCGATGGCGATGTACTGCGGGTCCTGGGGCTGCTCGCGGGCGACGAAGATGTTGCCCGGGTGCATGTCGGCGTGGAAGAAATTGTCGCGAAACACCTGGGTGAAGAAGATTTCCACGCCGCGCTCGGCGAGGCGCTTGAGATCGGTGCCCTGGGCCTTGAGCGCGGCGATGTCGGCTACCGGGATGCCGTGGATGCGCTCCTGGACCATGACCCGCTTGCGTGTCAGCGACCAGTGGATCGCCGGCACGTAGAGCAGCGGGGAGCCGTTGAAGTTGCGCTTGAGCTGCGAGGTGTTGGCGGCCTCCTTGCGCAGGTCGAGCTCGTCGAACAGGGTCGCTTCGTAATCGCGCACCACCTCCACCGGACGCAGGCGGCGCGCCTCCGGAAGCAGCGTCAGCAGGCCGGCCACGCGGTACATCAGCGCCATGTCCTGGCGCATGACCCGGTCGATGGCCGGGCGGATGATCTTGACCACCACGTCCTCGCCGCTGTGCAGGCGGGCGGCGTGGACCTGGGCGATGGAGGCGGAGGCCAGCGGCTCGGGCTCGAAGTGGGCGAAGGCGACGTCGAGCGGCATGCGTAGCTCGCTCTCCACCAGTGCCCGGGCCTCCTCGCCGGGGAAGGGGGGCACCTGGTCCTGCAGGCGGCGGAGTTCGTCGGCGATCTCCTCGGGCAGCAGGTCGCGGCGGGTGGAGAGCAGTTGGCCGAACTTGACGAACACCGGGCCGAGCGATTCCAGCGCCAGGCGCAGGCGCTCGCCGCCCGTGCGCCGGCCCACTGGTACCACGCGCAGTGGTGAGAACAGAAAGGCCAGTCGCAGCCACCAGGGCAGGCGCTGCAGCGGCAGCAGAGTGTCGAGCCGGTAGCGGGTGACCACCCAGATGATGCGCAGCAGGCGAAGCAGCATCATGCCGTGGCCTCGCTTTCCAGCCGTCGCCGCAGGCGGTTCAGACGGGCTTCGAGGCGGTCGGCGGCCACTTCCAGCTCGGTGAGGTGATCGCGCAGGGTATCGAGCTGCTGGCGCCCGGGCAGCAGGCGGGCCTCCTCGAACACGTATTCTGCGATATCGGCACGCATCTCCTCATGAGCGCGTAGGCCCCAGCGGGCCATGCGCTTGACCCCTTCGGCCAGGCTGTGGGCCGGCACGTCGCCCAGCCAGCGGGCCAGTTCGCCCTCCCAGTCGATGTCGAGATCGAAGAACAGGTCGCGCACCTCCTCGAGCAGGTGCACGCGTCCGCGTACCGCCAGTCGGCCGCGGAACATCAGGCGCTCCATCGACTCGCCGCCCAGCAGTTCGCCCAGGGTTTCGGTGTCGAGTTCGACCACGGTGTCGACGGTGTTCTCGTCGGGATCGTCCTGACGCATCAGGTCGACGCCATGCGGGTGGAAGCCGATCAGCAGCGTCAGTGCCGGACGCTCCAGGCGCAGCAGCAGCCGGCTCCCGGCCAGCCGTGACAGGCGTGTGGGAGCGGCCATGTCGCGGGCGAGCAGGGCATTGAGGGTGCGCTCGATGCCGGCCAGCAGCAGGGTCGGGGTCAAGGTCATTGCGCCCTCAAAGCTTGATGCCGCGATGCAGGGCGACGATGCCCCCGGTGAGATTGGTGTACTCGACCCGTTCGAGGCCGGCCGCTTCCATCATCGCCTTGAGCGTCTCCTGGTCGGGATGCATGCGAATCGACTCGGCCAGGTAGCGATAGCTGTCGGCATCGCCCGCCACCATCTGGCCCATGGTGGGCAGCAGGCGGAAGGAGTACTCGTCGTAGGCGCGGCTCAGCACGGGGTTGTTGGGCTTGGAGAACTCCAACACCAGCAGGCGGCCGCCGGGCTTGAGCACCCGGGCCATGGAGCGCAGAGCGGCGTCCTTGTCGGTGACGTTGCGCAGGCCGAAAGCGATGGTGATGCAGTTGAAGCTGTTATCGGGAAACGGCAGACACTCGGCGTTGGCCTGCACGTATTCGACGTTGCCGCCGACGCCGTTGTCGAGCAGCTTGTCGCGCCCGACGCGCAGCATGGACTCGTTGATATCGGCCAGTACCACCCGGCCGCGGGGGCCGACCATGCGCGAGAACTTGAGCGTCAGGTCGCCGGTGCCGCCGGCAATGTCGAGCACGCTGTGGCCGGGGCGCACCCCGCTGCGCTCGATGGTGAGCCGCTTCCACAGCCGATGGATGCCGAACGACATGAGATCGTTCATGACGTCGTAGCGCGCCGCCACGGAGTGGAAGACGTCGGCCACGCGCGAGGCCTTCTCCTCGATCGGCACTTCCTGGTAGCCGAAGTGAGTCGTGCGCTGGTCCCCGGGGGTGGAGTGAGGGCTCATGCGTGAAAGGCTCCCGAATCGCTGCAAAAGGTGAGGCTGGGCCTCATGATGGGCCACATTGTAGCCTTCCCCCGGCTGCCTTGTCTTTGACCTGCTGGGGCTACTGGAGCTGCTTGCTCTCGATCAGAGCTGCTTGATCTCGATGCCCAGCGGTGCGCGGCTGGCCCCGGCCTTTTCCAGGCGCTGGAGATAATCGGCCCAGTAGGCCTCGCGGTGCTCGATCAGCTCATGCAGGTATTCCCAGCTGAAGATGCCGCTGTCGTGGCCATCGTCGAAGACGAGCTTGACGGCATAGCGGCCCACCGGCTCGATGTTCTTGAGGCCGACGTCCTTCTTGCCGACCTGCAGCACGGCCTGGCTGGGATGGTGACCGCGCACCTCGGCGGAGGGTGAGTAGACCCGCAGATACTCCACCGGCAGGCGGTGGCTCTCGCCATCGGCGTAGCTGAGCTCCAGCTCGCGGGCCTTCTTGTGGTAGTGAATCTTGCTGGGGATGGGGGCTGTCATGCAGGACTCCGCTTGCGTTGGTGAAGCGCAGCTGTCCGGCGACAGGCACTTCGCGGAGGCGCTGTGAACCCATCCCTGGGCGCTACATTCGCCATCCCTGGCGAATGACCTCCGCTACGACCTGTCCCCGGCGCTGCGCTCATGTAGGCCTCGCTGCTGCGACACTGGCGAACCGAGCAGTACCATCAACTACAGCTACAGCGCTCGTCTCAAAGGATATACCGCGACAGATCCTCGTCCATGGCCAGTTCGCCGAGCTGGGAGTCGACGTAGGCGGCGTCGATCGACAGCGGGCTGCCGAAATCGCCGCCCTTGAACGAGGCTTCTTCGAGCAGCCGCTCCATTACCGTGTGCAGGCGCCGTGCGCCGATGTTCTCGGTGCCCTCGTTGACCTTCCAGGCGATCTCGGCGATGCGCTCGATGCCGTCCTCGGTGAACTCGATGTCGAGCCCTTCGGTGGCCAGCAGTGCCTTGTACTGCTTGGTCAGGGCGGCGGAGGGCTCGGTGAGGATGCGCTTGAAGTCCTCTGGCGTGAGCGCCTCGAGCTCGACCCGGATCGGCAGGCGGCCCTGCAGTTCGGGGATCAGGTCCGAGGGGCGCGACAGGTGGAAGGCGCCGGAGGCGATGAACAGGATATGGTCGGTCTTGACCATGCCGTACTTGGTCGAGACGGTGGAGCCCTCGATCAGCGGCAGCAGGTCGCGCTGCACGCCCTCGCGGGATACCTCGCCGCCGCTGGACTGACCGCTGCCCTTGGCCACCTTGTCGATCTCGTCGAGAAAGACGATGCCGTTCTGCTCCACGGCGTCGATGGCGCGGTGCTTGATCTCCTCCTCGTTGACCAGCTTGGCGGCTTCCTCGTCGCGCAGCAGGGCGAAGGCATCCTTGACCTTGACCCGGCGGGTCTCGGTCTTGTGGCGGCCCATGTTGGAGAACAGGCTCTGCAGTTGGCTGGTCATCTCCTCCATGCCCGGCGGGGTCATGATGTCGATACCCGGGCCCTGGGGCGTGATCTCGATGTCGATCTCCTTGTCGTCGAGATCGCCCTCGCGCAATTTCTTGCGGAAGATCTGGCGCGTCGAGCTGTCGCTGCGGGGGTTGTCTTCCTGGCCGCGGGGCGGCGGCAGCAGGGCGTCGAGGATGCGATCCTCGGCGGCGTCCTCGGCGCGGTGGCGCACTTCGTCCTTGGCATGCTCGCGCACCAGTTTGATGGCGGCTTCGGTGAGGTCGCGGATGATCGACTCCACGTCGCGGCCGACATAGCCCACTTCGGTGAACTTGGTCGCCTCGACCTTGATGAACGGGGCGCGGGCGAGCTTGGCCAGGCGGCGGGCGATCTCGGTCTTGCCCACCCCGGTGGGGCCGATCATCAGGATGTTCTTGGGCGTGACCTCGGGGCGCAGCTCGTCGTCGAGCTGCATGCGCCGCCAGCGGTTGCGCAGGGCGATGGCCACGGCGCGCTTGGCGTCCTGCTGACCGACGATGTACTGATCCAGGGCGTGGACGATCTCGCGGGGTGTCATCTGGGACATGGTGGCGGCCTTCACAGCGTTTCGAGGGTGACGTGGTGGTTGGTGAACACGCAGATGTCGCCAGCGATCGCGAGCGACTTCTCGGTGATCTCCCTGGCCGAGAGATCGGTGTTCTCCAGCAGCGCGCGGGCCGCGGCCAGGGCGAAGTTGCCGCCCGAGCCGATGGCGATGATGCCGCGCTCCGGCTCCACCACGTCGCCGTTGCCGGTGATGATCAGCGAGGCGTTCTTGTCGGCCACGGCCAGCAGCGCCTCGAGACGGCGCAGAGCGCGGTCGGTGCGCCAGTCCTTGGCCAGCTCCACGGCGGCCTTGACCAGATTGCCCTGGTACTTCTCAAGCTGCGCCTCGAAGCGCTCGAACAGGGTGAAGGCGTCGGCGGTGCCGCCGGCGAAGCCTGCCAGCACCTGGCCGCGATAGAGGCGGCGCACCTTGCTGGCGTTGCCCTTCATCACGGTATTGCCCAGCGATACCTGGCCGTCGCCGGCCAGGGCAACCTGGTCACCGCGGCGTACGGAAACGATCGTGGTCATGGAGATAACTCCGTAACGGGGAGCCGGGGCTCCCGGTGACTTTCGGCGCCCCATGACAATCGGGGGCCGGACAAGAGCGTTCAGGGTAGGTGTGGGCGGCGGCAGGCGAATTCAAGCGCACCGATCAAACGCCCATGCCTGGAAGGTCCGTTGTCATGGACCGCGCAACGCAGCGATGCGTTCGACCAGGCATGGTGCCGTGTTTCCTCAGTTGGTGGCCCGGTGACGCAGCGGCGTGATGCCCTGGGTCGTCATCAGATCCTCGGCGCGATTCAGCTCGCGGGTGTCTTCATATGGCCCCACCATCACCCGGTGCCAGGTCTGACCGTCGGCGGACTGCACCTGGCTGACCTGGGCCATCAGACTCAAGTTGCGCAGACGCTGGCGCAGTTGCTCGGCATCGCCAGGCTCACGGAACGAGGCTGCCTGCAGCATGTAGCGCGTGCCTGCCGGGGCCGCCGCTTCGCTCTCCGGCGTGGCGTTGACCTCGTCGCGCAGGTTGGCGGCGATGACCTGGGCGATGGGATCGTCGGCCGGTGCCGGCTCGGCGGCGGCGCTGGGCTCGATCGGCGGCGGCACGTTGACCGTCGGTTCCGGCGGCGAGGCGGTGGAGGCCACCTCCCGCGGTGCTACCACCTCTTCAGGCAGCAGGGTGTAGAACTCGAAGGTCGGCATGCGCGGTTCCCGCGGCTCGACGCTCGGCGCCGGCTCGACGGTCTCGGTCGGCGTGCGTGGCATCAGCCTGGCCAGCGGCGAGTCGCTACCCTCCTGCCAGGGTGCGGTGCCGTGCTGGTGCTGAGCGAGCAGGAAGCCGGCGATGACGCCGCCCAATGCCCATAGCCAGCCGGGCAGGCGAAAGCCCTGGCCTCTGGCGGGGGCGCGCTTGCGGCTGGTGGTGGCGCCGCGTCTCTTGGGCGTGCGACGGGTGGCCATGACTTACATCTCCTCCGGGGCGCTGACCCCCATCAGATCGAGACCGTTGCGCAGCACCTGCCGCGTGGCCAGGCCCAAGGCCAGGCGAGCGTTGCGCAGCTCGTCGTCGTCGACCATGACCTTCACTGCGTTGTAGCAGGAGTGGAACTCGGCGGCGAGGTCGAGCAGATACTGGGCCACCTGCTGCGGCTCCCGCGAGGCCGCGGCATGGGCGACCACCTCGGGGAAGCGTGCCAGGCGGTTCATCACCGCCTTTTCCTGATCCTCTTCCAGCTTGCCGAGGCTGACCATGGCCAAGTCGTGATCGAAGCCCAGGCCCTGGGCTTCGGCCTTGCGCAGCATGCTGCACACCCGGGCGTGGGCGTACTGCACGTAATAGACCGGGTTGTCGTTGGACTGCGAGCGGGCCAGGTCGATGTCGAAGGTGAGCTGCGAGTCGGCGCGGCGCGCGGCGAGGAAGAAACGCGTGGCGTCGCGGCCCACCTCGTCGATCAGGTCGCGCACGGTGACGTAGCTGCCGGCGCGTTTGGAGAGCTTCACCTCTACCCCGGAGCGGGTCACCATCACCATCTGATGCAGCACGTAGTCGGGCCAGCCCTGAGGGATGCCGGTTTCCAGCGCCTGCAGGCCGGCGCGCACCCGGGTCACGGTGGAGTGGTGGTCGGCACCCTGCTCGTTGATCACGGTCTCGAAGCCGCGCTGCCACTTGTTCAGGTGGTAGGCCACGTCGGGCAGGAAATAGGTGTAGCTGCCGTCGGACTTGCGCATCACCCGGTCCTTGTCGTCGCCGAAGTCGGTAGTGCGCAGCCACAGGGCGCCGTCCTGCTCGTAGGTGTGACCGCCGGCGATCAGGCGTTCCACCGCCTCTTCCACCTTGCCTTCGCGATAGAGCGAGGACTCCAGGAAGTAGACGTCGAAGGAGACGCCGAAGGCCTTGAGGTCGAGATCCTGCTCGCGGCGCAGCCAGGCCACGGCAAAGTCGCGGATGGCATCGAGGTCGTCCGGGTCGCCCTTGGCGGTGACGTGACGGTCGTCGGCATGCACCGTCTCGCCGGCCAGATAGTCGTTGGCCACCTCGGTGATGTAGTCGCCGCGGTAGCCGTCTGCGGGCCAGGCGTCGTCGTCCGGCGTCAGGCCCTTGGTGCGGGCCTGTACCGAGAGGGCCAGGTTGGCGATCTGGGCGCCGGCGTCGTTGTAGTAGAACTCGCGGGTCACGTCATAGCCGGTGGCCTCGAGCAGCCGGCTGATACAGTCGCCGATGGCGGCGCCACGGCCGTGGCCCACGTGCAGCGGGCCGGTGGGGTTGGCGGAGACGAACTCCACCTGCACCTTGTGGCCGCGCCCGGCCAGGCTGCGGCCGAAGGTGTCGCCGGCGTCGAGCACCTGGCGCACGATTTGGGCGGCGGCATCGGTGGCGGTGAAGAAGTTGATGAAACCGGGGCCGGCGATCTCCACCTTCTCCACGGCGTCGCTCTGCGGCAGCGCGGCGATCAGCGCCTCGGCCAGTTCGCGGGGTTTCTTGCCGGCCGGCTTGGCCAGCATCAGCGCCAGGTTGGTGGCGTAGTCGCCGTGGGCCTTGTCCTTGGTCGGGTCGACCTTGAGGGTCGGCGTGACGTCGGCGGGCAGGGTGCCCTGCTGCTTGAGCGTGTCGACGGCGTTCTCGAGCAGGGAAATGATCGTCTCTTTCATGAAGCGGTTATGTCCTGTAGCGGCTGGCGCACGAGAGGGCGACGGTGACAAGGCACTCGCGAAAAGGCGCGGCCACGAAAGTTTGGCTGGTCGGCCATTATCGGCAATTGTGCCGCGGCTTTAAAGGTCGTGCGTTCAGCCAAGCGTCTGTGGGTCGACGTCCAGCGACCAGCGTACCCGGCGGGCCTCGGGCGACGCCTCCAGCCAGGCGGTGAGCCGGGCACAGGCGGCGTGCAGCTGGCTGCGCCGGCCACCGCTCAGCAGTAACTGCATATGATAGCGGTTCTGGCGTCGCTCCATGGGCGCGGGGACCGGGCCCAGGCAGAGCACGTCGGGGGCGTGCTCGCGCACCCAGTCGCGCAGCATCGCTGCCGCCTCGCGACCGAGTGCCGCGGACGTTTCTTCGCGCGGACTCTCCAGGCGCAGCAGGGCGAGAAAGCGAAACGGCGGCAGGGCGGCGGCGCGACGCTCGGCCAGCAGTTGGCTGGCCAGGGCGTCGTAGCCGTGCTCGGCGAGCAGGCGCAGGTGCGGATCGTCGGTGTGCAGGGTCTGGACCAGCACGCGGCCGGGGTGGGCGGCACGGCCGGCACGGCCGGCCACCTGGGTAAGCAGCTGGGCGCTGTGCTCCAGGGCGCGAAAGTCGCTGGCATAGAGCCCGGCGTCGGCATTGACCACGATCACCAGGGTGACGTGGGGCAGATGGTGGCCCTTGGCCAGCATCTGGGTGCCCACCAGCAGGCAGGGCTCACCGCGCCTGACCTCAGCGAGGGTGCGCTCGAAGGCATCGCGGCGCCGCGTGCTGTCGCGGTCGATACGGTGCACCGGTACCTTGGGGAAGAGCGTGGCCAGGGTCTCCTCGGTGCGCTCGGTGCCGCTGCCCAAGGGGCGCAGGTCGGCGCTGCCGCAGTCGGGGCAGGCATCCGGCACTGGGCGGCGCTTGTCGCAGTGGTGGCAAGCCAGCATCGGCGGCTGGCGATGCAGGGTCATGCGCGCGTCGCAGGAGTCGCAGTCGGCCAGCCAGCCGCAGGCGTGACAGGCCAGGGTCGGTGCGAAGCCGCGACGATTGATGAATACCAGCACCTGATGTCCGGCTGCGAGGGTCGTGCGAATCGCTTCGATGGCCGGCGGGATGAGCCCGCCCTGACGCGGGCGGCCGCGCAGGTCGACCAGCTCCAGCCGGGCCGGGGCATGGCGGCTGGCGCGACGGGTCAGACGCAGGTGCCGATAGTTGCCGCGCTCGGCGTGATAGAGGCTCTCCAGCGAGGGCGTGGCGCTGCCCAGTACCAGCGGGATGGCGTGATGCTTGGCGCGGGCCACTGCCAGGTCGCGGGCATGGTAGCGCAAGCCCTCCTGCTGCTTGAACGAGCCGTCGTGCTCCTCGTCGACGATGATGGCGCCGGGGCGTGCCAGCGGCGTGAAGATCGCTGAGCGCGTGCCGATGACGATGGGCGCGCGGCCGCTGGCGACGGCTTCCCAGGCGTCCAGGCGTTCGTTGTCGGTGAGCCCCGAATGCAGCGCCACCACCGGCACCCGGAAGCGGCTCCGGAAACGTGCCAGGGTCTGCGGTGTCAGGCCGATCTCCGGCACCAACAGCAGCGCCTGGCGACCGCGGGCGACCACCGCCTCGATCAGCTGCAGATAGACCTCGGTCTTGCCGCTGCCGGTGACGCCGTGCAGCAGGCAGGGATGAAAGGCATCGAGGCGTTCGTGGATCGTTGCCAGCGCCTGGGCCTGTTCGCGGTTGAGCGGTAGCGCCGGCTCGGCAAGCAGTTGCTCGGTGGCGGGTTCGGCGGCGGTGAGGGGAATCTCTTCGCGCACGGCAAGGCGTTTTTCCACCAGCGTGGACAACTGTTCGCGCGAATAGCCCTGGGCCACTATCGCCTGGGTCGGCAGCCCATGGGGATGTTGGCGCAGCATGGCCAGCAGCTCGGCCTGGCGCGGCGCTCGCTTCAGGCGCGGGTCGTCGTCACCGGGCTCCACCAGGGCCTGCCAGCGCTCGCGCATGCGGCCGGCCAAAGGGCGGCCCTGGCGCAGCAGCACGGGCATCGCCTGATGCAGGGTGTCGCCTAGCGAATGCTGGTAGTAGCGCGCGGTGAAGCGGCATAGCCACAGCCAGTCCTCCGGCAGCGGCTCGGCGTCCAGCCAGCACTCCACCGGCTTGAGCTGCTCCAAGGGGAAGTCGCTGCGCTCGCTGCACTCCACCACCACGCCGACCACCTGGCGCCGCCCGAACGGCACGCGTACGCGAATGCCGGGCTGCCAGCCGCAGGCAGGCGCCTCGCGGCACGGACGGTAGTCGAACATGCGTCGCAAGGGGCTGGGCACCGCGACGCGAAGCACGCGAGGCGGAAGCGAGGAGATGGAGTCGGGCAATTGGCCTCCGGCATCGACTCTGCTAGAATATCCGGCCGTCGTGGCGCCAGCTCATTGGCTCGGGCCCGCGGCTACCGGTTGGTTGAACGACTCAACGTTGTACGAAAAGACAACCCGTATGCGGTGCCTGGCAACGGATCAGGTGGCGGCATACCGCTCCATGAGGCTCAAGATGAAACAAGGTATTCACCCGGATTACAAGAAGGTCACTGCGACTTGCTCCTGCGGCGCAACCTTCGAGGTCGGCACAACCGTCGGCCATGACCTGTCACTGGACGTCTGCTCCCAGTGCCACCCCTTCTACACCGGTAAGCAGAAGCAGGCGACCACCGGTGGTCGCGTCGAGCGCTTCAACAAGCGCTTCGGAGCTGCCATCAAGCGCGGCTGATCCGGCTCGCCCCCAGGGCGACGATCGCAGCGCGAGAAAACCCGCCTTAACGGCGGGTTTTCTTTTGTCTGTCGTTTGCCGGGGAGATCGATAAGGTATCGGTTATGGTTGCCTTGCGAGGTATAAGTTGCAGCAAATGGTCAGCAACGTTCGCGAAAGCGCGTATAAAAAGCGCGAACGGGTGTTTCATTGAGATGTGGAAGGTTTTTCTATATGGTAGGTGGCCCTCCCCCAAGATGGATACCGGACTTTCAGCATGACAGACGCCAAGAAGCAGGCAGCGCTGGACTATCACGCCAAACCGATTCCCGGAAAGCTCTCCGTGGAGCTGACCAAGCCCACCGCTACCGCTCGTGATCTCTCCCTTGCCTACAGTCCAGGTGTCGCCGAGCCGGTACGGGAAATTGCCCGTGATCCGGAGAATGCCTACCGTTACACCGGCAAGGGCAATCTGGTCGCGGTGATCTCCGACGGCAGCGCCATCCTCGGCCTGGGAAATCTCGGGCCGCTGGCCAGCAAGCCGGTGATGGAAGGCAAGGGCGTGCTGTTCAAGTGCTTCGCCGGCATCAACTCGGTGGACGTCGAGGTCAATGCCGAGAGCCCCCAGGCCTTCATCGACACGGTGGCGCGCATTGCCGATACCTGGGGCGGCATCAATCTCGAGGACATCAAGGCGCCGGAGTGCTTCGAGATCGAACAGGCCCTGATCGAGCAGTGCAGCATTCCCGTGTTCCATGACGATCAGCATGGCACCGCCATCGTCACCGCGGCCGGCATGCTCAATGCGCTGGAGATCGCCGGTAAGCGGCTGGAAGATGCCAAGATCGTCTGCCTGGGCGCCGGCGCGGCGGCCATCGCCTGCATGAAGCTGCTGCTGGCCTGCGGGGCGCGCTCCGAGAATCTGGTGATGCTCGACCGTCGTGGCGTGATCCACGCCGGGCGCGAGGGGCTCAACCCCTACAAGGCGATGTTCGCGCTGGACACCGACAAGCGCACCCTGGACGATGCCATCGATGGGGCCGACGTCTTCATCGGCCTTTCCGGGCCCAACCTGATGACCGCCGAGCACATCCGCAAGATGGCGCCGAACCCCATCGTCTTTGCCTGCACCAACCCCGATCCGGAGATTCACCCCGACGTGGCACGCGAGGCGCGTCCCGACGTGATCATGGCTACCGGTCGCTCCGACTATCCCAATCAGGTCAACAACGTGCTGGGCTTCCCCTTCATCTTCCGCGGGGCGCTGGACGTGCGCGCCACGCGCATCAACGAGGAGATGAAAGTGGCCGCGGTACATGCGCTCAAGGATCTGGCGCGTGAGCCGGTGCCCCAGGAAGTGCTGGACGCCTACGAGCGCGAGCACATGGAGTTCGGCCCCGAGTACATCATTCCCACGCCGGTCGACGTGCGTCTGCTGGAGCGTATCCCGGCGGCGGTGGCCCAGGCTGCGGTGGACTCCGGCGTGGCACGGCGTCCTTATCCGGCCCACTACCCGCTGAAGACGGTGGATGACGTCTACGGCGCTTGATCGAGCGCGTTCGCGGCTTCGTCCCCATTACACTGCGCCGGCCCAAGGGCCGGCGCAGTGCGTTGCGTGGGTAGCGATTACCAGGTGTAGAGCAGCGTCACGCTGGTGGTATGGTCGGTGTTGGCATCGGCCGTTTCCGGCGGGCTCGAGTTGTGCCTCACCTCATGGGAGAGGCGCATCGACAGCCGGGAGTTGAGCCTGGCGGTCAGCGAGGAGACCGAGCGAGACGTGGTGTTCTCGTTGGCGGCTTCCACCGACATTTCCTGGCGTACGAAGGAGTGAGGGGAGAGCGTCCACATGTAATCGAGAGCGGCGTATAGCAATCCTAGATTGTCGTTCTCCTCATCCTTGATTTGGTCGTAGCGATAGCCCGGCCCCGCCTCCAGCGAGAGGCGGTGGCGCTGGGTATCGATCACGTCGCGTCCATAGCCGCCGATGGCAGTAAGCTGATGTTCGTAGCCGCTGAAGCGGTCCCTCTCCCAGCGGCCGAAGCCGAACAGGTAGTGAGGCCCGTAGAAGTCGTAGCGTTCACGCAGGGAGAGCAGGTACTGCTCGGCGCTGGTGGTGCCGTCTCGGGTCACGTTGCGCACTTCGCCACGTAGGGTGTGGCTCAGGCGCCCCGTCAGCCAGGTGAGCCGGCTCTTGCCGATCAGGGTCTGGCTGTCGGTATTGCCGGCGAGGTGGGTGTAGCCGAGCTCGGCTTCGCCGCTGAAGGTGGGGGAATCCTCTCCTGGCGGCGGCGGCGCATAGAATACACTGGCGGCAAGGGCGAGACCCGGAAAGAGCAGAAGCAGAAGTGCGAGTCCAATGGCACTCCATGGCCTGAGTCGTGGCCTGAATCGTAACATGGCAACGAACCTGTCCTGTTGTCCAAGGTAAAGCCGCCTCGAGGGCGGCATTCGTCAGTCGACAAGACGATGGCGGCATCCTTGCCGCCGGGAGCGGCGAGCTTGCTAGAAGATCGCCTCGTAGCTACCGGTGCCCTGCGAGCCGCTGCGCTGCTCGATCTCCTGCTCGACGCGGCGAGGTTCCATGTCGGGCAGATAGTCCGGATGGAAGATCTCGGTGATCCCGCCGGGCTGACCGTCGGTCAGACGGCGACCGGTCTGAGCGTCGACGCGGGCGGTGATGAGGCCGGCAGGCGGCTCGGGCCTGGCTTCCGGGCGGCCGTTGAGCGCATTGCCCATGAAGTCGATCCAGATCGGCAGGGCGGCATTGCCGCCGTACTCGGCGATGGTCTCGTTGTTGTCCTTGCCGATCCAGACGGTGACCACCAGATCGTCGTTGTAGCCGGCGAACCAGCCGTCGCGCTGGTTGTTGGTGGTGCCGGTCTTGCCCACCACGTCGTTGCGATTGAGCGACAGCGCGGAGCGCCCGGTGCCGCTCTCGATCACGTCGCGCAGCATGTCGCGCAAGATGTAGACGGCAGTGGGGTCGGCGACCCGGGGGGCGACGTCATAGGTTCTGCCATCGATGACGACCTCGGTCTGGCCCTCGTCGCAGCTACGGCAGGCGATGGTCGGGCGGGCCTCGTCGAGTACGTTGTCGTCGCTGCCGCGGGTGACGCGTTCGATGAACCACGGGGACACCCGATGGCCGCCGTTGGCCAGCACGGCATAGGCGTTGGTCATCTCCAGCGGCGTCAGGTCGGCGCTGCCTAGTGCCAGCGACAGGCCGTGAGGCAGGCGGCTGCGGCTGAAGCCGAAGCCTTCCAGGTACTCGATGGTACTGTCGAGGCCCAGGGTCTGCAGGATGCGGATGGTCACCAGGTTGCGTGAGCGGGCCAGGGCTTCGCGCAGCCGGGTCGGGCCGAGGAAGTCGCCGCTGGCGTTCACCGGACGCCACAGGCTGCTGCCGTCGTGCATGACCACCGGGGCGTCGTTGACCACGGTAGAGGCAGTCATCAGGCCGGTGTCCAGCGCGGCGAGGAACACGAACGGCTTGAAGATCGAGCCGGACTGGCGCTGGGCCTGCACCGCGCGGTTGAACTTGCTGGCGTTGAAGCTGAAGCCACCCTGGAGGGCGAGAATGGCGCCGGTATCGGGCTCCATGACCACGATGGAGCCTTCTGCATCGGGCCGCTGGGAGAGTCGCCAACTGCCATCGTCACGCTGCAGGATGCGCACCAGGTCGCCGCGCGAGGCGATCTCGCTGGCCGAGCTGGGCTCCGGTCCGCGGGCCCTGGGGCTGCGGTAGGCGCGGGCCCATGACAGGCCGTCCCAGTTCAGCGTGACGAGTTCGCCGCCGCGGGTCAGCACGCGCATCTCGCGGCCTTCGCTGGCCACCACGATGGCCGGCTGCAACGGGCCGAAGCCGGGGGTGCGCTCGAGCACTCGCAGCCAGTTGCTGACGTCGCCTTCGATGCCTTCCACGCGGGTCTGGCTGCGCTCGGCGGCCTGGCGGGCGGTCTGCATGATCTCCGGCGACTCGGCCAGTTCTTCCTCCAGGCCGCGGCGTTCGGTACGGGCCTGAGCCTCGGCGAGGCTCGAGGGGATTTCACGCTCCTCCGGGCCGCGCCAGCCATGGCGCGTATCGTAGTCGATCAGACCGCGCGCCAGGGCCTGGCGGGCGTAGGGCTGCAGTTCGCTGTCCAGGGTGGTGTGGATGCGGTAGCCGCCGGTGTAGGCTTCCTCGCCGAAGCGTTCCACGGCGTACTGACGCGCCATCTCCGCCACGTAGTCGGCGTCGACCTCGATCTGGGCCACGTGGCGGCGGGCCGTGACCGGCTCCTGCACGGCGGCTTCATAGGTGGCCTGGTCGATGTTGCCGAGATGACGCATGCGGTAGAGGATCCAGTTGCGGCGGATCAGCGAGCGCTCGGGATTGGCCAGTGGGTTGAACGACGACGGCGCTTTGGGCAGGCCGGCGATCATTGCCTTCTCTGCCAGGGTCAGCTCTTCCAGCGGCTTGTTGTAGTAGACCTCCGCGGCGGCGGCGATGCCGTAGGCGCGGTTGCCCAGGAAGATCTTGTTGACGTAGAGCTCGAGGATCTCCTCCTTGGTGAGGATGCGCTCCATTTGCAGCGCCAGCAGGATCTCGCGAATCTTGCGGGTAAAGGTGCGGTCGAGCGTGAGCAGATAGTTGCGCGCCACCTGCATGGTGATGGTGGAACCGCCCGACTGGATGTCGCCACCGCTGGAGACCAGTTCCACGGCGGCTCGCGCCAGGCCGCGGGGGTCCACGCCGCGATGCTCGAAGAAGGCGGCGTCCTCGGCGGCCAGCAGTGCCTGGATGAAGTCTTCGGGAATCTCGTCGAAGGAGACCGCCATGCGACGCTCCTCGCCGAACTCGCCGATCAGCTTGCCGTCACGGGTGAAGACGCGCAGCGGCGTGTGCAGCTCGAAGTCCTGCAACTGGCGCACGTCGGGCAGACCCGGGGCGAAGTAGAGGGCCGCCCCGGCCACGCTGAGCAGTGCCGCGGCGGTCAGCGATACCAATAGCCAGAAGGCCGAGAAAACCAAAGTCTTGATCCACTTCATGAAAAGGCGTTGTCCGTGGTGAGAGCGTGAAGAAATGGCGATGAAAGGGAGCCTTCACTGGCCTGCCCATTATAAGGAATCCGGACCTTCTACCACCAGCGTTGAGGGAGTGTCCGTCCAACTTTGTGTGGGCTGGCCAAATATCATGTAACCTCGGTCATGGAGAGCGAGTATGATTTCTGTCAGCCTTGTGGTTCCTGCTGCTTCAAGGCGCATAAGCATAATGCAGGACAGCCGCTCATCGCAGCACATACGCAAGGGCAACGATTGATGCGACTCAGACCCTCCGGTAAAGGGTTGATCGGTGTCGACATTACCTCGGCAACGGTCAAGCTGATCGAACTCAGGCGGATGGGTTCCCGCTACCAGATCGAAAGCTATGCCGTGAGGCCGCTGCGTGAAGGTGCCGTGGTCGAACGGCGCATACGCGACATGGGCGAAGTGGCCGACGCGCTGCGACGAGCCGTGGAGAGTGCACGTCCCACGTCACGCCTGGCCGTGGCAGCCGTTCCGGCCAGCGCCGCCATCACCAAGACCCTCACGCTTCCCGCCTCGCTCAACGACGACGAGATCGAGGCGCGCATTCAACTCGAATCTGACAAGCACATTCCGTTTCCGTTCAGTGAAGTGGCCTTCGATTTTCAGCGGCTGGGGCTGAATGCCCGCTATGGTGACCAGCAGGACGTCTTGCTGGTCGCCTGCCGCCAGCAGGACGTCAACCAGCTCACCGATGCGCTGAACCAGGCAGGGCTGGTGCCCGCGGCGGTAGACGTCGAGACCTTTGCCATGGAGCGCGCCTTCGGCGAGCTGCGCCAGCAGCTGCCGCCCGCGGCGGGCGAAGACGACTGCGTGGCGCTGGTCGATGTCGGCGCCACCATGAATGCCTTCCATGTGCTGCGCGGCGGTCGCATCGTCTACAGCCGCGACACCGTCTTCGGCGGACGTCAGCTCACCGAGGAGATTCGCGCGCGCTACGGTCTGACCCTGGAGGAGGCGGGGCTGGCCAAGAAGCGCGGCGGCCTGCCCGAAGATTATCGCGCCAGCGTCCTGGCCCCTTTCATCGAGACCGTCGTGCAGCAGGTCGGCCGCTCGCTACAGCTCTACTACACCGCCGGGCGCAAGCATGAAGTGAGGCGCATGGTCCTTGCCGGTGGCTCCAGCGTGATTCCGGGGCTGGCCGAGCGGCTCGCCCAGGAGAGCGCCATGCAGGTGGTGATCGCCAATCCTTTCCTGCGCATGCGGATCAATTCACGTATCGACGTGCAGACCCTGGCCAGCGATGCGCCGGCCATGGTGACCGCCTGTGGCCTGGCGATGAGGTCGGTCTCATGAGCATCGAAATCAATCTCCTGCCCTGGCGGGAGCAACAGCGCGCGCGCCGCAGTCGGCGCTTCTATCTGGCCCTGGCGGCAATGGCGGTGCTCGGCGGCGCCGGTGGGCTGGGCATGACCCACTATTACGACATGGCAGTGAGTGCCCAGCAGCAGCGCAACGCCCATGTGCAGGCCCGCATGCAGCAGCTCGACGGCGACATACGTTCGATTCGCGAATACGAAGCCATACGCGAGCGCATGATCGGTCAGGTCCAGGTCTTCAGCGACCTGCAGCAGGGACGCTCCCAGACCGTGCGTGTGTTTCGCGACCTGACCCTGAGTCTGGTCGATGGTGTGCACTACACCCAACTGAGCCGGCAGGGCGATCAACTGCGGCTGTCGGGTCGGGCCGAGAGCAATCACCGGGTCTCCGAGCAGATGCGGGCCCTGGCGGCCGCGCCCTCGTTCTCCGAGCCGGTGCTGTCGGAGGTCGAGGCCGATGGCGGCGGTGAGCGCCGTCGCTTCAGTCTCGGTGTGGTGCAGCTCCTGGAGGGCGCTCAGGGCGCGGAAAACGGTGAAGCGGGAGACGAATCATGAACCTGCAGGCAGAGATTCGTCGTCTTCGCGAGCTCGATTGGCGCGAACTGGACCTCAAGGAGTCCGGCACCTGGCCGCTACTGTTGCAGTGGTTTTGCTGCCTGCTGGTGCTGGGCCTGACCTTCGCCGCCACACACTGGTACCTGGCGGGCCCCAAGGCCGATGAGCTGCAGCGTGCCCAGGCCGAGGAGGCACGCCTGCTGGCGGATTACCGCAACCGTGCCGCTCAGGCGGCCCAACTGCCGGAGATGCTCGAGCAGATGGCCCGGCTCGAAACGCGCATGGGCGAGCTCATGGCCATGCTGCCTTCCGGCGCCGAGATTCCCTCGTTGATAGACAGCATCAGCGAAAGCGCCCTCGACCACCACCTGTCGATCGATTTCATTCGGCTGCGCAGCACCGTGGAGCGCGACTTCTATATAGAGCGGCCCTTCGATATCCAGGTGGAGGGCGAATATCACCACATTGCCGGCTTCCTTGCCGGCGTTGCGGCATTGCCGCGCATCGTCACGCTGCACGACTTCGTGCTGGCGCCGGCGGAGGGCGGCGATCGTCTGCGCCTCTCCATGCTGGCACGCACCTACAGCTATCGGCCGCAGGGCGGGGAGGGTGCGCGATGAAAGTGCGCTGGCTGCCGGCCTTGGCAATCCTGCTGCTGGCCGGCTGCGCCGATCCCCAGTTGGGCGAGCTGGACCGCCGGCTGACCGACATTCGCAACGATCCCGGTACGCCGCGTCCGCTGGAAATGCCGGAGGTGCCCGACTACGAATCGGTGCCCTACCGGGCCAGCGATCGTCGCAGCCCGTTCAGGCCGCAGTTGCCGGAGCCGGACGCGGTGCCGCGGGGCAGTAGCGACCTGGCGCCCGATCCCGAGCGCTCCCGGGAGCCCCTCGAGGCATACGACCTGGAAGCGCTCAGGCTGGTGGGCATCCTGACCATGGGCGGCCAGACGAATGCCCTGGTGAGGGCGCCGGGAGGCGAGGTTCATCGCCTGCGCACCGGCAACCATCTGGGACGCGATCACGGCCGAGTGGTCGGCATCACCGATTCGTCGGTGCAACTGGTGGAGCTGGTGCCCACCGGCGGTGGTGGGTGGATGGAGCGCACGGCTCGCCTGGCGCTCGAAGAGCGTCGCTAGAGCAAAGCGACGGGAGCATTCCGATCGTGGCAGCAGGGTAGTGGTAACGGGCAGAGGGGAAAGGGAACGATGAGACAACTGATTGGCACATTGGCGGCACTCTGCCTGGCATTGACGGCGGCACCGGTCCTGGCGGCATCCACGCTGACCGATCTCGACTTTCGTCAAGGCGAGCGCGGCGAGCTGCTGATCGACCTGAGCTTTCGTGGCGGGGTGCCCGAAGTGCGCGGCTACCGGCTGGATGAGCCCGCGCGGCTGACCATCGATCTCGTCGATACGGCCAACGCCCTGGAGCGTCGCCGTCTCGACCTGGGTATCGGCGGCGTCGAGCAGGTCACGGCGCTCGAGGCCGGCTCGCGTACGCGGCTGGTCTTTCATATGGACCGCCCGCTGCCCTACGACACCGTGCAGCAGGGCGACCAGCTGCGGCTGACCATCGGTGGACCGGCGACTGCGCCGTCCACGGCCACGGCGCGCCCCGAGCCGGCGGCGCCTCAGGCCTCGGTGCCGGCAGCGGCTGCCCCGGCGGCATGCCGAGTATCGCCGACATCGACTTTCGCCGCGGCGAGGGTGGTGCTGGGAGGTTGATCGTCACTTTCGACCGGGGCGGGGTCGACGCCAGGGTGCGCGAATCGGGCCGCAACCGCATCGTCGCCGAGCTCAGTGGCGTCGACCTGCCGGAAGCGCATAACCAGGTGCTCGATGTCAGCGACTTCGGCACGCCGCTGCGGCGCATCACGCCGAGGGTCGGGCGCGACGGCGTGACCCTGGAGATAGAAGGCAGCGGTGAGTTCGCCATGCTCTCCACCCAGAGCGGGCGCCAGCTCACCATCGAGGCACAGCCCGTCACCCAGCAGGAGCGCGAGCAGCGCGTGCGCCAGCAGTTTCCCTATACCGGCGAGCGCATCACGCTCAATTTCCAGGACATCGAAGTGCGTTCGGTGCTGGCGATCATCGCCGATTTCACCGGTCTCAACCTGGTGGCCAGCGACAGCGTGACCGGCCAGGTCACCCTCAATCTACAGGATGTACCCTGGGACCAGGCGCTCGATCTGGTGCTCAAGAGCCATGGCCTGGCCAGTCGTCAGGAGGGCAACGTGATCATGGTGGCACCGGCCAGCGAGCTGGCCAACATCGAGCGCCAGGAGATTGAGGCGCGGGCCCAGGTCGAAACCCTGGCGCCGCTGGTCTCCGAGTACGTTCAGGTGCGCTATGCCCGCGCCGAGGATCTGGCGCAGCTGCTGCGCGGCGGCGACGGCTTCGGCCTGCTCACGGAGCGCGGTCGCGTGGCGGTGGATCAGCGTACCAACATCCTGCTGATCCAGGACACCGCCGATCAGATCCAGGAGATCCTGCGCACCCTGGACCAGCTCGACGTGGCGGTGCGTCAGGTGCAGATCGAGGCGCGTATCGTCATCGCCCGCGATGGCGTGACCCAGGAGCTTGGCGTCAACTGGGGAGCGTCGTCGCGCGGCAGCAGCCGCCTCAACCTGGGGGGTGCCTCCACCGGCGTGCCCACTGCCGTGACGGGTGACGGTTTCACCGGACAGCGCGACCCGCGCGGCCAGTTCACCGGCGAGTTCGACACTCCACCCGGCAGCCGCTTCCAACGCGGCGGCCTAGCCGTCGATCTGGGCAGCGCCAACCCCATGACCAGCTTCGGCTTCGGCTACCTCTCCGGCGACATTCTGCTCGATCTCGAGCTGCGGGCACTGGAGAGCGAGAACAAGAGTCAGACCATCTCGCAGCCGCGGGTGATCACCGCCAACCAGCGCACTGCTCTCATTCAGCAGGGCGAGGAGCGGGCCTTCCAGACCGTCAGCGACAGGGGCACCGAGACCGACTTCAAGGAGGCACTGCTGTCGCTGGAGGTGACGCCGCAGATTACCCCGGACAACCGCATCATCATGGACCTGGTGATCACCAACGACAGCTTCCGTGAGGCCCTGCCGGGCCAGGCGCCGCCCATCGATACCAATCGCATCGAGACCCAGGTGCTGGTCGACAACGGTGAGACGGTGGTGCTCGGCGGCATCCTCACTACCGAACAGCTCAGTCGTCTGGCCAAGACGCCCTTCTTCGGCGACCTGCCTGTGCTGGGCAGGCTTTTCCGGTACAATGAGTCGAGCAATCAGAAGGTGGAGCTGCTGGTCTTCATCACTCCACGCATACTCGAGGACGGCCTGGCGATTCGCTGATGCAGGATTTGCCCAATCTGATATTGATCGGCCCCATGGGGGCGGGAAAGAGCACCATCGGCCGCCTTCTGGCGGCCGAACTTTCGCGTCAGTTCCTCGACAGCGACCATGAGATCCAGGCCCGCTGCGGTGCCGACATCCCGTGGATCTTCGACGTCGAGGGCGAGGCGGGCTTTCGCCAGCGCGAAGTGCAGATGATCGAAGAGCTGACCGAACTCGAAGGGGTGGTCATTGCCACCGGCGGCGGGGCAGTGCTGCGCGAGGAGAACCGTCGGCGCCTGCGCGAGCGAGGCAGTGTGATCTATCTGTTCACCACCGTCGAGCAGCAGCTCAAGCGCGTGGCCAAGGATCGCAACCGCCCTCTGCTGCAGCGCCCCGACCGCGAACAGGTGCTGCGCGAGATGTTCGATCTGCGCGACCCGCTCTATCGCGCCACGGCCGATATCGTAGTGCGCACCGACCGGCGCAGCCCCCGTGCGGTAGTCAACGAGATCGTGCGCCGCGTGCAGCGGCTGGTCGACCCTTTACAAGCCAAGGCATGAACCATGACCGTGAGTGACACCTCTACCGTCCCGCGCACGCTTCAGGTGGCGCTGGGTGAGCGCAGCTATCCCATTCACATCGGTGCAGGCCTGCTCGGCGATCCCGTCTGGCTGACCCCCTACCTGGCCGGGCGCCAGGTCATGGTCGTGACCAACGAAGCGGTCGCCCCTCATTATCTCGAGCGCCTCAAGGCGGGGCTACCGAATGACGCCGTGGTGCGCGAGCTGGTGCTGCCCGACGGTGAGGCGACCAAGACCCTGGCCAGCGTCGGCCTGATCTGGGATGCGCTGCTCGAGGCCGGCTTCAACCGCCGCTGCACCCTGGTCGCCCTGGGCGGCGGGGTGATCGGCGACATGGTCGGCTTCGCCGCCGCCTGCTATCAGCGCGGCGTGGCCTTCATTCAGGTGCCCACCACGCTGCTCTCCCAGGTGGACTCTTCGGTGGGCGGCAAGACCGGCGTCAATCATCCGCTGGGCAAGAACATGATCGGTGCCTTCTGGCAGCCTCGGGTGGTGCTGATCGACACCGATACCCTGCGCACGCTGCCGGCCAAGGAGCTCTCGGCGGGGCTGGCCGAGGTGATCAAGTACGGCCTGATCCGCGATGCCGAGTTCCTCGCCTGGCTGGAAGGCGAAATGGCCGCGCTGCGAGCCTTGCAGCCGGAGGCGCTGGCCAGGGCCATCGAGCGTAGCTGCCGGCTCAAGGCCGAGATCGTGGCCGAGGACGAGACCGAGCAAGGCGTACGGGCACTGCTCAACCTGGGGCATACCTTCGGTCATGCCATCGAGGCGCACCAGGGCTACGGCCAGTGGCTGCACGGCGAGGCGGTGGGTGTCGGCATGCTGATGGCGACCGAGCTGTCGCATCGGCTCGGCTGGCTGAATGCCGGTGACGTCGAGCGCACCGCCGCTATCATCACTGCCGCAGGCCTGCCGCTGGAGGCTCCCGCCGACATGGGCGTGGAGGACTTCCTCACCCGCATGCGTCTGGACAAGAAGAACGTCGATGAGCATCTGCGCCTGATCCTGCTCGAGACGCTGGGCCGGGCGGTGATCCACGACCAGACCCCTCGGGAGTTGCTCGAGGAATTGCTGGCTACGTTTCCCCGGCGCTGACGTTCCGCCGCTTTTTCCTCTCTTGAGTGCAAGAAGGCCGCACGAAGCGATTCGTGCGGCCTTCTTGCCGTTCGTCGAGCGCTGTTCTGAACTGTTCAGAGCAACCCGTGTTGCAGCTCAAGCATCAAATCCGTATGCCTCATGCCGTATCGGCATGGGGAAAACGGTCGTTTTTAGACTAAAGTCGTATTCTTGGTTTTGAGCGTTTGAAATCCGTTTATGGGATTCGCAAGTCTTTGAACTGGTGGTTTTTTTTGCTTTGGGTCATTCAGCAAGTTGCGGATTTGACGAGAGTTTTGGAGGCGGCGTGGCGGGCGGGAGATTGCACGGCGGGGCAGTAAGTGTCTATGCTGGGCGTCCTTTTCTCGCGACGGCAGCAGGCTGCTCCAGGCAGTCATAATAAGAAGAAAACAGATCAAAATACATAACTGCTGTTGTTTGGTCAATAGTCATTTTCTGAGGCACGCCCATGAACCGAGGCCTTCATCAACCAGGCGAGTTCCGTGACAACTGCGGTTTCGGCCTGATCGCACATATGGAAGGGCAGGCCAGCCACGATCTGCTGCGTACCGCCATCGAGTCCCTTACCTGCATGACCCATCGTGGCGGTATTGCCGCCGATGGCAAGACCGGTGACGGCTGCGGTCTGCTGCTGAAGATGCCCGAGGCCTTCATGCGCGAGGCCGCCGCCGAGGCGCTCGACGTCGAGCTGGGCGAGCTGTTCGCCGTGGGCGCGGTGTTCCTGCCCGACGACGACGCCAAGGAAGCTCGCGCACGCGGTATTCTGGAAGGTGAGCTGCGTGCCTGTGGCCTGGTCATCCGTGGCTGGCGCAACGTGCCGGTGGATCCCTCCTACTGCGGGCCCATCGCCCGCGCCTGCCTGCCGCGCATTCGCCATCTGTTCGTCGAGCCGGGCAAGCTCAGCGACCCCGAGCGCTTCGACGTCGACCTGTTCATGGCGCGCCGTCGCGCCGAGCAGATGCTGCGCGACGAAGAGGACTTCTACGTCAGCTCGCTGTCGTCCCAGGTGATCTCCTACAAGGGCCTGATGATGCCGGTGGATCTCCCCACCTTCTATCAGGACCTGGGCGACGAGCGGCTGCAGACTTCGATCTGCGTGTTCCACCAGCGCTTCTCCACCAATACCGAGCCGCGCTGGCCGCTGGCGCAGCCGTTCCGTTTCCTCGCCCACAACGGCGAGATCAACACCATCGAAGCCAACCGCGGCTGGGCCAACTCGCGCAAGGAGAACTTCGTCAACGAGCGGCTGCCCGACATCGCCGAGCTCGACGAGATCGTCAATACCGTGGGCTCCGACTCCTCGAGCATGGACAACATGCTCGAAGTGCTGCTGATGGGCGGCATGGAGCTGCATCGGGCGGTGCGCATGATGGTGCCGCCGGCCTGGCAGAACGTCGAGACCATGGGCGCAGAGCTGCGCGCCTTCTACGAATACAACTCCATGCACATGGAGCCTTGGGATGGCCCCGCCGGCCTGGTCATGACCGACGGCCGCCAGGCGATCTGCATGCTCGACCGCAACGGCCTGCGTCCGGCGCGCTGGGTGATCACCAAGAATGGCTACATCACCCTGGCCTCCGAGATCGGCACCTACGATTACAAGCCCGACGATGTGGTGGCCAAGGGGCGTGTCGGCCCGGGTCAGATCCTCGCCGTGGACACCCACACCGGCGAAGTGCTGCACACCGGAGACATCGACGAGCGGCTGAAGTCCGCGTATCCCTACAAGCGCTGGCTCAAGGAAGAGGCGCACTATCTGGAATCGGCGCTGACTGAGCTGGCCAGTTTCCAGAACATGGACTCCGATGCGGTCAATACCTGGCAGAAGATGTTCCAGGTCAGCTTCGAGGAGCGTGACCAGGTGTTGCGCCCGCTGGCCGAGAGCGGTCAGGAGGCGGTGGGCTCCATGGGTGACGACACCCCCATGGCGGTGCTGTCCGGCCGCAGCCGGCTGCTCACCGACTATTTCCGCCAGAAGTTCGCCCAGGTCACCAACCCGCCCATCGATCCGCTGCGCGAAGCGATCGTAATGTCGCTGGAGACCTGCATCGGCGCCGAGCTCAACGTGTTCAAGGCCACGCCCGAGCATGCCCACCGGATCATTCTGACCACGCCGGTGCTGTCGCCGCGCAAGTTCACCGCGCTGCTTGAGCAGGACGACCCGGCCTTCTCCCATCACCGCCTCTGCCTGGGCTACGACCCGGAGCAGATGGGGCTCAAGGCGGCCATCAACGAGCTGTGCCGTCAGGCCGAAGCCGCGGTGCACGAGGGCAGGGTGATCCTGGTGCTGTCGGATGCCAACCTCGAGAAGGGGCAGCTGCCGATCCACGCCGCGCTGGCGGTGGGGGCGGTGCACCATCATCTGGGCAAGCTGGCCCTGCGCCCGCGCGCCAACATCGTGGTCGAGACCGGCTATGCCCGCGACGCTCATCAGATGGCGGTGCTGTTCGGCGTCGGCGCCACCGCGGTGTTCCCGTGGCTGGCCTATCAGGTGATGGCCGACATGCACCGCACCGGCGAGCTCACCGGCAACCCGGCCGATGCCCGCGAGAACTACCGCAAGGGCATGCAGAAGGGGCTCTACAAGATTCTCTCCAAGATGGGGATCTCGACGCTGGCCTCCTACCGCGGCTCGCAGCTGTTCGAGGCGGTGGGACTCTCCTCCGAGGTGATCGAGCTGTGCTTCACCGGCATGGCCTCGCGCATCGAGGGTACCGGCTTCAGCGAGCTGCAGCTGCAGCAGGAGCTGCTGGCCCGCGACGCCTGGACGCCGCGCAAGGGCATCGCCCAGGGCGGCCTGCTCAAGTACGTGCACGACCACGAGTATCACGCCTACAACCCCGACGTGGTGAAGGCGTTGCAGGAGGCCGTGCAGGAGGGCGACTACGCCAAGTGGAAGAAATTCGCTCAGCTGGTCAACGAGCGCCCGGCCGCGACCATCCGCGACCTGCTCAAGCTCAAGGCCGCCGAAACGGCGCTGCCGCTCGAGGAGGTGGAGTCGATCGATGAGCTGATTCCGCGTTTCGACAGCGCCGGCATGTCGCTGGGCGCGCTCTCCCCCGAGGCCCACGAGGCGCTGGCCCAGGCCATGAACGAGGCCGGCGGACGCTCCAACTCCGGCGAGGGCGGTGAGGATCCGGCCCGCTACGGCACCATCCGCAGCTCCAAGATCAAGCAGGTCGCCTCCGGACGCTTCGGCGTCACCCCGACCTATCTGGTCAACGCCGAGGTGTTGCAGATCAAGGTGGCCCAGGGTGCCAAGCCCGGCGAAGGCGGTCAGCTGCCCGGCGGCAAGGTCAACGATCTGATCGCGCGGCTGCGCTACTCGGTGCCCGGCGTGACGCTGATTTCGCCGCCGCCGCACCACGACATCTATTCCATCGAGGACCTGGCGCAGCTGATCTTCGACCTTAAGCAGGTCAACCCCGAGGCGCAGGTGTCGGTGAAGCTGGTCTCCGAGCCCGGCATCGGCACCATTGCCACCGGCGTGGCCAAGGCCTACGCCGACCTGATCACCGTGTCCGGCTACGACGGCGGCACCGCGGCCAGCCCGCTGACCTCGATCAAGCACGCCGGCTCGCCGTGGGAGCTGGGTCTGCCCGAGGTGCATCAGGCGCTGCGCATCAACGGCCTGCGCGACAAGATCCGTCTGCAGACCGACGGCGGCCTGAAAACCGGCCTCGACGTGGTCAAGGCGGCGATCCTCGGCGCCGAGAGCTTCGGTTTCGGCACCGCGCCGATGGTGGCGCTGGGCTGCAAGTATCTGCGCATCTGCCACCTCAACAACTGTGCCACCGGTGTGGCCACCCAGCATCAGTACCTGCGCGACGAGCATTTCCGCGGTACCGTGGACATGGTCAAGAACTACTTCCGCTTCATCGCCGAAGAAGTGCGTGAGCTGATGGCGATGATGGGCGTGCGCAAGCTGACCGACCTGATCGGTCGCACCGACCTGCTCGAGGTGCTGGAGGGTGAGACCGCTTCCCAGCGCAAGCTCGACCTGACGCCGCTGCTGGTCAACGACTTCGTGCCCGCCGACGCGCCGCAGTTCTGCCAGGTCAGCCGCAATGTGCCGCATGACCCGGGCGCCAAGAACCAGGAGATACTGGCCGCTATCGAGCAGGCCATTGCCGACAAGAGCGGCGGTGAGTTCTCGTTCACCATCACCAACTGCGACCGTTCGGTGCCGGCGCTCTCCTCGGGTGCGGTGGCCAAGCACTACGGCGAAGCCGGCCTCGAGGACGCCCCGATCACGCTGCGCTTCACCGGCGTGGCCGGGCAGAGCTTCGGTGTGTGGAACGCCCGCGGTCTCAATCTCTACCTGGAAGGCGATGCCAACGACTATGTCGGCAAGGGCATGAACGGCGGCAAGGTGGTGCTGGTACCGCCCCGCGGCAGCCGTTTCGAGAGCCACAAGACGGCGATCATCGGCAACACCTGCCTGTACGGCGCCACCGGTGGCAAGCTGTTTGCCGCCGGCACTGCCGGCGAGCGCTTCGCCGTGCGTAACTCCGGCGCCCATGCAGTGATCGAGGGGGCCGGCGACCACTGCTGCGAGTACATGACCGGCGGCTTGGTCTGCGTCCTCGGCGAGACCGGGGTCAACTTCGGTGCCGGCATGACAGGTGGCTTTGCCTACGTGCTCGACGAGGACCGCTCCTTCGTCGATCGCTACAACCATGAGCTGGTGGAGATTCACCGGATCAACACCGAGGCCATGGAGGCCTACCGGCGTCACCTGCGGGAGATCATCGAGGAGTTCGTGAGTGAGACGAACTCTGCCCGCGGACACGAGATTCTCGACGACTTCAGCGAACACGTGCGTCATTTCTGGCTGGTCAAGCCCAAGGCGGCAAGCCTTGGCAGCCTGCTCGACGAATCGCGCAGACGTCCCGAGTGAGCCGGATTCCAGGAGATACGCAAATGGCCAACCGATTGACCAGAAACGACTTTCAATTCCTCGACGTGGGCCGTCAAGACCCGCAGAAGAAGGATGCCCGGACCCGCTCGCGCGAGTTCGCCGAGATCTACGAGCCGTACAAGCCCCAGGAGGCGGCCAGCCAGTCGCACCGCTGCCTGCACTGCGGCAACCCGTACTGCGAGTGGAAGTGCCCGGTGCACAACTACATTCCCAACTGGCTGCAACTCGTGGCCGAGGGCAACATCCTCGAGGCCGCCGAGCTGTCGCACAAGACCAACTCGCTGCCCGAGGTGTGCGGCCGGGTGTGCCCGCAGGATCGCCTGTGCGAGGGCGCCTGCACCCTCAACGACGGCTTCGGCGCGGTGACCATCGGTTCGGTGGAGAAGTACATTACCGATACCGCCTTCGCCATGGGCTGGCGCCCCGACATGTCTCAGGTCGTTTGGACCGACAAGAAGGTCGCCATCATCGGGGCCGGTCCGGCCGGGCTCGGCTGTGCCGATATCCTGGTGCGCAATGGCGTCAAGCCGGTGGTGTTCGACAAATACCCCGAGATCGGCGGCCTGCTGACTTTCGGCATACCCGAGTTCAAGCTCGACAAGACGGTAATGGAGCGGCGGCGTGCGGTGTTCGAGGAGATGGGCATCGAGTTCCGTCTCAATGTCGAGGTGGGCAAGGATGTCACCATGGAACAGCTGCTCGAAGAGTACGACGCGGTGTTCCTCGGTATGGGCACCTACAAGTACATGACCGGCGGCTTCCCCGGCGAGGACCTGCCCGGCGTGCACAAGGCACTCGACTATCTGATCGCCAACGTCAACCACTGCCTCGGCTTCGAGAAGGATCCGGCCGATTACGTCTCGCTGGAAGGCCAGAAGGTGGTGGTGCTAGGCGGCGGCGACACCGCCATGGACTGCAACCGCACGGCGATTCGCCAGGGTGCGGCCACGGTGACCTGCGCCTACCGCCGAGACGAGGAGAACATGCCCGGCTCCAAGCGCGAGGTGGCCAACGCCCGCGAGGAGGGCGTGGAGTTCCTGTTCAACCGTCAGCCGGTGGCGGTGGTCGGTGAAGGCAAGGTCGAGGGGGTCAAGGTGGTGCGCACGCGTCTGGGCGAGCCCGACGAGAACGGCCGTCGTCGCCCCGAGGTGGTGCCCGGCTCCGAGGAGATCCTGCAGGCCGATGCCGTGGTCATTGCCTTCGGCTTCCAGCCGAGCCCGGCACCCTGGTTCGAGAAGTTCGGCATCGAGCTCGACGAGCGCGACCGTGTGCTGGCGCCCGAGAAGGGCACCTACGCCTTCCAGACCACCAACGAGAAGATCTTCGCCGGCGGCGACATGGTGCGCGGCTCCGATCTGGTGGTCACCGCCGTGTTCGAAGGCCGTCAGGCCGCCGAGGGTATCCTCGACTACCTGAAGGTTTGAGGCTCTGCTGATGTGGGGCGGGCCTATGATGGCCCGCCTCCGCGGCTACCCCGTCGACAGGTCTAGGCGGGGGCGCTGTGAATACATCCCTGTACGCTACCGATTCCTTCCCTGGAATCGGACCCCCGCTTCGACCTGCCCCCAGCGCCGCTCACCTTGTGGATGGCTCATTCTCACAGGCTTGCTCTTGTTTGATGGCTGCGGTCGGCTGAAATTGAGCCATTGGTCGTAATCTGCTACGCTGTCGTCCCATCCTGGCGCGGCTTTCTGCCGGGCCTACCGATCACGTTTCGACAGGTTCTCCATGACACGATATATCTTCGTGACCGGCGGCGTTGTGTCCTCTCTTGGCAAGGGCATCGCGTCGGCCTCGCTGGCGGCGATTCTCGAGGCGCGTGGCCTCAAGGTCACCATGCTCAAGCTCGATCCCTACATCAACGTGGATCCGGGCACCATGAGCCCCTTCCAGCACGGCGAGGTGTTCGTCACCGAAGATGGCGCCGAGACCGACCTCGACCTGGGCCACTACGAGCGCTTCATCCGCACCAAGATGACCCAGGGCAACAACTTCACCACCGGCCGCGTCTACGAGCACGTGCTGCGTCGTGAGCGCCGCGGCGACTACCTGGGCGGCACCGTGCAGGTGATCCCGCATATCACCGACGAGATCAAGCGTCGTGTGTATGCCGGCGGCGAGGGCTTCGACGTGGCGCTGGTGGAGATCGGCGGTACCGTGGGCGACATCGAGTCGCTGCCGTTCCTCGAGTCGATCCGCCAGATCCGCAGCGAGCTGGGGGCGAGCCGGGCGATCTTCATGCACTTGACCCTGGTGCCCTACATCAAGACCGCCGGCGAGACCAAGACCAAGCCGACCCAGCACAGCGTCAAGGAGCTGCGCTCCATCGGTATCCAGCCCGACATCCTGATCTGTCGCAGCGAAGTCGAGCTGGAAGAGACCGAGCGGCGCAAGATCGCGCTGTTCACCAACGTCGAAGAGCGCGCCGTGGTGCCGCTGCAGGACGCCGACACCATCTACCGCATTCCGCTGATGCTCCACGAGCACGGCCTCGACGAGATCGTCTGCGACAAGCTGCGTCTCGAGGCGGCGCCGGCCGATCTCACCGAGTGGGTTCACGTGCTCGATGCCAAGCTCAACCCGCTGAAGTCGATCAACATCGCCATGGTCGGCAAGTACATGGAGTTGCTCGACGCCTACAAGTCGCTCAACGAGGCGCTGATCCACGCCGGCATCCAGACCCGGGTCAAGGTCAACGTCGACTACATCGACTCCGAGATCATCGAGCGTCAGGGCACCGAACGCCTGGCCGGCAAGGACGCGATCCTGGTGCCTGGCGGCTTCGG
>NZ_BAEU01000167.1:0-15180 GCF_000246875.1 Halomonas sp. KM-1 | reverse complement strand
ATATCGCGAGAAGGAAGCCCTGGTGATGTCCGGGGCGCTGTTCATGGACGCCGTGTCGCGCCATGGTGCCACGCTGCTGCCGATCGATTCCGAACATAATGCCATCTACCAGTGTCTACCACCCGAGCACCGTGGCGGTCTGGCTCGTCACGGCGTCACCCAGTTGCTGCTGACCGCCTCTGGCGGGCCGTTTCGCGGCTGGTCGCGGGAGCGCCTGGCGGCGGTGACGCCGGAGCAGGCCTGCGCCCACCCCAACTGGTCGATGGGGCGCAAGATCTCGGTGGACAGCGCCACTCTGATGAACAAGGGACTGGAGCTGATCGAGGCGTGCTGGCTGTTCGATGCCCGGCCGGAGCAGGTGCAGGTGGTGGTGCATCCGCAGAGTGTAATCCACTCCATGGCCGCCTACAGCGACGGCTCGGTACTGGCGCAGTTGGGCAATCCGGATATGCGTACGCCGATCGCCTACGGCCTGGCCTGGCCGGAGCGTATCGAAGCCGGCGTCGAGGCGCTGGATCTGTTCCAGATCGCCCGGCTCGATTTCGAAGCGCCCGACGAGACGGCTTTCCCCTGTCTGCGGCTGGCGCGCGAGGCGATGCGGGAGGGCGGTACGGCACCGGCGATCCTCAACGGTGCCAACGAAGTGGCCGTCGACGCCTTCCTGGCGGGGCGCTTGAGCTTTCCGGGAATCGGTGAGCTGGTGGGCGAGGTTCTCACGGCACTGCCGGCAGAGAGCGGCGATGACCTGGAAACCGTGCTCGGCGCCGACGCCCGGGCGCGGCAGGCGGCGCACACTTGGCTGGAGCGGGGCTGAATCGGGGTTGAAGAGAGGCTGAGCCGCTTTTCGCCGACGTAGTAGTCATTTCAAGGAGGCTGTATTGGGCCTGATCCAGAACGTACTGGCCGTCATCGTGGTGCTGGGGCTGTTGATCACCTTCCACGAGTTCGGCCATTACTGGGTGGCGCGCCGCTGTGGTGTCAGGGTGCTGCGCTTCTCGGTGGGCTTTGGCAAGGCGCTCTGGTCCCGTACCGACCGTCACGGGACCGAGTTCGTCGTGGCGGCGATTCCCCTTGGCGGCTACGTCAAGATGCTCGACGAGCGCGAGGCGCCGGTACCCGACGATCAGCTCCACGAAACGTTCAACCGCAAGACGGTATGGCAGCGTATCGCCATCGTCGCGGCCGGGCCGCTGGCCAACTTCCTGCTTGCCATCGTCGCCTACTGGGCGCTGTTCGTCGCCGGCACCACCACGGTGGCACCGGTGGTGGGCGAGGTGGCGCCCGATTCCCCGGCGGCTCGCAGCGGTCTGCAGAGCGGCCAGGAGATCGTCTCGGTGCAGGGCAACGGCGTGCGCTCCTGGGACGAGATCAACCTGCGCTTGATCGCCCACATCGGTGCCAGCGGCGAGCTGACCATCGATGCACGTGACGACGCCGGCTCGAGCGCGCAGGAGTACCGCCTGCCAGTGGAGAACTACCTGGTGCGCCAGGATCCGCCCCAGCCGCTGGCCACACTGGGCATCACGCCCTGGCAGCCGCGTATTCCCGCGGTGCTGGGCCAGGTGCTGGATGGTCAGGCCGCCGCCGAGGCGGGGCTGCAGCCGGGCGACGAACTCTTGTCCGTCAATGGGGCGCCCATCGCGGAGTGGATGGATTTCGTCAGCGTGGTGCGGGCCAACCCCGGCGAAGCGCTGGAGCTCGAGGTGCAGCGCGACGGCGAGCCTGTGACGTTGACGCTCATTCCGGGCAGCCGCGAACTCGAGACGGGCGGTACCATCGGCTACGTGGGCGCCGGGGTGGAGCCGGTGGAGTGGCCCGAGGAGTTCCGGCGCGAGATCCGCTACGGCCCCGTGGCTGCGCTGGGGCAGGCAGTGAACCGCACCGGCGAGATGACGGTGCTGACGCTGGATGCGATCCGCAAGATGCTGGTGGGGCTGATCTCGCCGACCAATCTTTCCGGCCCCATCACCATCGCCCAGATGGCGGGGGATACGGCCCGTACGGGGCTGGAGACCTTCGTCAGCTTCCTGGCCTATCTCTCCATCAGCCTGGCGGTGCTCAATCTGCTGCCGATACCGGTGCTCGATGGTGGCCACCTGCTTTATTATTTCGTCGAAGCCGTCCGCGGCCGGCCGGTATCGGAGCGGGCTCAGGCGCTGGGATTGCGAATCGGATTGGCAATGGTCGGCACTTTGATGCTGATGGCGCTCTATTTCGATCTGATGCGTCTCTGGTAGCGTGCGCCTCCAACGGGAGGCACAGGGAGGTGGAGCTGCGCTCCGCCTTGTCAGTCACCCGCACATATGTATATGGTGCCTGTCTGTACAGGCAGGCGGATCAACGCGAGCGAAGCGACTGCATGAATATCAAGACCCTTGGACTGGCGGCTCTGCTGCTGGCCGGTTCCGGTACGGTGCTGGCCGAATCCTTCGAAGTAACCGACATTCGCGTGGAGGGGCTGCAGCGGGTATCCGCCGCCTCCGTCTTCAACGCCTTCCCCATCAGCGCACGAGACCGAGTGGATGATCGCGAGCTGGCCGAGGCGGCGCGCAGCCTGTTCGCCACCGGTCTGTTCGACGACATTCAGCTTGCTCGCGACGGTGACGTGCTGGTCATCCAGGTCGTCGAGCGACCGACCATCTCGCGGCTGAACATCAGCGGCAACCGTCGGCTCTCCGAGGAGGACCTGCGCCGCGGTCTGCGCGAGGGCGGGCTGGCGGAAGGCCAGGTGCTTCAGCTCTCGACTCTCGAGGACATTCAGCGCGAGCTGGAGGGCGTCTACCAGGCCCAGGGCCGCTACAGCGCCCGGATCGAGACCAACGTGCGCGAGATCGACGAAGGCCGCGTCCAGGTCGATATCGAGATCAACGAAGGTGCCGTGGCCAAGATTCGCCAGATCAACATCGTCGGCAATCGTCAGTTCAGTGACGACGAGCTGCGTGACGTGTTCGAGCTCAACGACCGCCCCGGGCGCTTCTTCGGCTGGTTCTCCCGCGACGAGTACTCCCGCGAGGCGCTGGCCGGCGACCTGGAGCGTCTGCGCTCTTTCTACCTGGACCGCGGCTACGTCAATTTCGACATCACCTCGACCCAGGTCTCGATCAGCCCGGACAAGTCGCAGATCTTCGTCACCGTCAACGTCGACGAGGGCAGCCAGTATCGCCTGGGCGACGTGCGCTTCGTCGGCGATCTGCAGATCGGCGAGCGTGAGGCGCGCAACCTGCTGCAGGTGGAGAGCGGAGAGATCTTCTCGCGCAGCAACGTCACCGCTTCCACTGAGGCGCTGCGCTCGCGCCTGGGTGCCGAAGGCTTCGCCTTCGCCCGGGTCGACGGCATACCCGAGCCGCGCGCCGACGGTTCCACCGTCGACCTGACCGTGCGTGTCGACCCGGGTCGTCGTGCTTACGTGCGGCGAATCAACTTCATCGGCAACACCACCACCCAGGACGAGGTGCTGCGTCGTGAGATGATCCAGATGGAGGGGGCGCCGGCCTCCACCGACTCGATCAGCCAGTCGCGCCGTCGCCTGGAGCGTCTGGGCTTCTTCCGTCAGGTCGAGGTGGAAACCCAGCCTGTGGCTGGCGAGCCGGACAAGCTCGACGTCACCTACACGGTGGAGGAGCAGCCCTCCGGCTCGATCTCGGCGAGCATCGGCTTCTCGCAGAGCGCCGGGGTGATCTACGGCGCCTCGCTGGCCCAGAACAACTTCCTGGGTACCGGTAACCGGGTCAACATCGGCGCCCAGCGCAGCGACACCTTCACCAGTGTCAACTTCGGTTTCACCGACCCGTACTGGACCCTGGACGGCATCTCGCGCGGCTACAACGTCTTCTATCGCGAGACCGATTTCGAAGACTCGGATATCTCGACCTACTCCACCGACGCCTACGGCGCGGGGATCAACTTCGGCTATCCGGTCAGTGAGCTGTCGCGCCTCAACTTCGGCGCCAGCATCGAAGACCTGACGGTCAAGACCTATCGCGACACGGCGTCGGAAATCGTGCGCTACGTCGAGGACCAGGGCGACAACGCCCAGAGCCTCAAGCTCACCGCCAGTTGGACGCGCAACAACCTCAACCGCGGCATCATGCCCACCTCGGGCAACTATCAGCGCCTGTCGCTGGAGACCGCCGCGCCGGGCAGTGACGCCGACTACTACAAGCTGCGCGCCCGCGCCCAGCAGCTCTTCGCTCTCAACGAGGAGGAGACCTGGGCGCTCAAGTTCGGCACCACCCTGGGCTACGCCGACAGCATCGGCAGCGATCCCTATCCGTTCTACGAGAACTTCTTCGCCGGCGGTCTTGGCTCGGTGCGCGGCTTCACCGCTAACACCCTGGGCGAGCGCACCACCCCGCGCGAGGCCGGGCGCGACCGCACCCTGGGCGGCAACGTACTGATCGAAGGCAGTGCCGAACTGCTCTTCCCGCTGCCGTTCGTCGAGGATCAGCGCTCGCTGCAGACCGGCTTCTTCCTCGATGCCGGCAACACCTTCCTGACCAGTTGCTATGACATCATGGAAGGCGACGGGCCGTCGAACTGCTCCTCCGGCGTCGATCTGAGCGAGCTGCGCTACAGCATCGGTGTGGGGCTCTCCTGGCTGACGCCCGTGGGCCCGCTGACTTTCAGCATCGCCGAGCCGCTCAACGACAAGAGCGGCGACAATACCCAGTTCTTCCAATTCTCGCTGGGACAGACCTTCTGATCCGGCTCCTCAAGGAGTAATTTGAATGCGCAAGTTGACGCTCTTTTTGTGCATGGGTCTGTTCGCCGCGCTGTCTGCGCCGGCCTATTCGACCGAGGTGGCCGTTCTCGACTGGCGCGGGGCGCTGCTCTCTTCCAATGCCGCCCAGCGCTCGATGGAGCAACTGGAGAGCCGGCTTGCCGGCCAGCAGCAGGAGGCGCAGTCGCTGGGGCAGGAGCTGTCCCAGCTGCAGCGGCGCCTGCAGCAGGAGGGCGACAGCCTGCCCGATGATCAGCGTCGCTCGCTGATCCAGGAGTTCCAGCAGAAGGGCAGTCGCTTCGAACAGCTGCGTCAGCAGATCATGGAAGAGCAGATGCGCGCCGAGCAGAATTTCCTGCAGGAAGCCGAGCCCAAGCTGGAGCGGGCCGTGGAGCAGGTGATCTCGCGGCACAATGTGCAGGTGCTGGTGGAGCCCCAGGGCGTATTGCACTCCGAGCGGGACCTGCCCAACCTGACGGGTGAAGTGATCGAAATACTCAACTCGCTCAATTGATCCACTCGGCAGCGCGCTGCCGAAACGTTGTCGATACGGGTTTCCATGACGCACCCTGCTACTCCGCAATACACACTGACCGAGCTCGCCGAGCGGCTCGGTGCCCAACTGATCGGCGACGGCAGTCGCCGCATCAGGGGGTTGGCGACCCTCAAGGAAGCCGGCCCCGATCAGGTGGCTTTCGTCGCCAATCGCTCCTACATCAAGGACCTCGCCAACTGTCGAGCCGGGGCGGTGCTGCTCCACCCCGAGCATGGTGCCGCCTGCCCGGTGGCTCGCCTGGAGCTGGCGAATCCCTATCTCGGCTATGCCCACCTGTCCCAGCTGTTCGACCCGATCCTGGCCGCTCCCGTGGGCGGTATCCATCCCAAGGCGGTAGTGGCGGAGGACGTGGTGCTCGGGGCGCGGGTCGAGATCGGCCCCAACGCCGTGGTCGAAGCCGGGGTGGAGCTCGGCGACGAGGTGGTGGTAGGGGCCGGCAGCTTCATCGGGGCGGGTTCATGCATCGGTGACCAGTCGCGGCTGCACGCCAACGTCACCGTCTGTCATGGCGTGATCATCGGCAAGCGTGCCCTTCTGCACAGCGGCTGCGTGATCGGTGGCGACGGCTTCGGCTTCGCCCACGACGGCGGGCGCTGGCACAAGATCGCTCAGCTGGGCGGGGTGGTGCTGGGCGACGACGTCGAGGTGGGCAGCTGCTCCAGCATCGACCGGGGCGCGTTGGACGACACCGTGATCGGCAACGACGTCAAGATCGACAGTCAGGTGCAGATCGCCCACAACGTGCGTATCGGCGACCACTCCGCCCTGGCCGGCTGCGTGGGCATCGCCGGCTCCACACGGGTCGGCAAGAACTGCATGCTGGGCGGTGGTGTGGGGCTCTCCGGGCACCTGACGATCTGCGACGGCGTGCAGGTCACCGGCATGAGTCTGGTGACCAACTCGATCCACGAGCCGGGGGTCTACTCGTCGGGTACCGGTGCCATGTCCAACGCCCAGTGGCGCAAGAATGCGGTACGTTTCAAGCAGCTCGACGACATGGCAAGGCGTCTGGCGCGTCTCGAGAAGCGCGATCAGCAGGGTTGAGGCAGGATCGGGCGGCGTTATAATTCCTCGCCTGCCGTTTGCAGGCTTTCGGGAAGCCGGGCGCGACGCTTGCTGGACGTTCGCCAAGGCTTCCCTACTTCATTTCAGAGGTCGCTACGATGGTAATGGACATCAACGAGATTCGTGATTATCTGCCGCACCGTTACCCTTTTCTGCTGGTCGATCGGGTGACGGAGCTGAGCCTTGGCGAATCCATCGTGGGCTACAAGAACGTCAGCATCAACGAGCCGTTCTTCAACGGTCATTTTCCTCACCATCCGATCATGCCCGGTGTGCTGGTGCTCGAGGCGCTTGCCCAGGTATGCGGTATTCTCGGGTTCAAGACCGTCAACAAGCTGCCTGCTGACGGTTACGTCTATTATCTAGTGGGTAGCGACAACGTGCGTTTCAAGCGGCCGGTGATGCCGGGCGATCGCCTGAAGCTGGAAGCTAAGGTCGAACGTGAAAAGCGCGGCATCTGGAAGTTCGCCTGTCGTGCTACCGTAGAGGGTGAATTGGCCTGCGAGGCCGACATCATCTGTGCCGAGAGGAAGGTTTCTTGATACATAGCACCGCCATCGTCGATCCTGGGGCTCGTCTTGCCGAGGACGTGGAAGTCGGTCCCTTCAGCGTGATCGGACCGGATGTCGAGATCGGTCCCGGCAGTCGTATCGGCCCGCATGTGGTGGTCAAGGGGCCGACCGTGCTTGGAGCCCGGACCCGGATCTTCCAGTTCGCTTCCGTAGGCGAGGATTGCCAGGACAAGAAGTACGCCGGTGAGCCGACCCGGCTGGTGATGGGCGACGACAACGTCATCCGTGAGGGCGTGACCCTGCACCGTGGCACCGCTCAGGATCGCGGCGAGACCACCATCGGCTCGCGCAACCTGTTCATGGCCTACGTGCATGTCGGGCACGACTGCGTCATCGGCAACGACTGCGTGCTGGCCAACCAGGCCACGCTTGCCGGGCATGTGACCCTGGGCAACTTCGTCATTCTCGGTGGGCTTTCGGCCATTCATCAGTTCTGCCATTTCGGCGACTACGCCATGGCGGGAGGCGGTTCGATCATCACCAAGGACACGCCGGCCTTCCTGATGATCAATGGCAGTCCGGCCAGGCCTCATGGGCTCAATCTGGTCGGCCTCAAGCGCCGGGGCTTCTCGACCGAGGCGATCAAGGCACTGGGCGAGTGCTACAAGCTGGTCTATCGTCAGGGCCTGACCGTGGCCCAGGCGCTGGAGGAGATCCGCAACCGCTACGCCCTGCCCGAAACCGAGGCCTTTGCCGCTTCCATCGAGGTCTCGACGCGCGGCATCGTTCGCTGAGCGGACGTCGAAACGGGTCCGATATGAGCCAGTTAGCGCGTGTCTACATCGTCGCCGGCGAGATGTCCGGCGACCTGCTCGGTGCCAGCCTGATGCGGGCGCTCAAGGCGCGTCACCCCGGTGTCGAGTTCCGCGGTATCGGCGGGCCGGGGATGATCGCCGAGGGCATCGACAGCCGTTTTCCTCTCGAGACGCTCTCGGTCATGGGGTTGGTCGAGGTGCTCAAGCATCTGCCGGAGCTGATTCGGGTGCGCCGTGCGCTGCGCGCCGATGCCCTGGCCTGGCAGCCGGACGTGATGATCGGTATCGATGCGCCCGACTTCAACCTCGGCCTCGAGCGTCAGCTGCGCGAGGCGGGGCTCACCACCGTGCACTACGTCAGTCCCACGGTGTGGGCCTGGCGTCAGGGGCGGGTCAAGGGCATCGTCCGCTCGGTGGATGCCATGCTCACCTTCCTGCCCTTCGAAGCCGCCTTCTACGAGAAGCATGATCTACCGGTGGCCTTCGTCGGCCATCCGCTGGCCGACGAGCTGCCGCTGGCCAACGACCGTGGTGCCGCACGAGAGGAAATCGGCTTGCCGCCCGACGGGCCGGTGCTGGCCGTGCTGCCGGGGTCCCGGGCCAACGAGATCCGCTTTCTCGGCGAGACGTTTCTCGACGCCGCTGAGCGGCTGTGTCGCGAACGCCCCGACTTGCGCGTCGTGATACCGGCGGCCACCCCGCTGCGCCGCGCCGAGCTCGAAGCGCTGCTCGAACACCGGCCCTTGTTGAGCGAGCGAGCCGTGTTGCTCGACGGACGTGCGCGACAGGCCATGGTGGCCAGCGATGCCGTGCTGCTCGCTTCGGGTACGGCGGCGCTTGAGGGCATGCTGTGTCACCGCGCGATGCTGGTGGGCTATCGCATGGCGCCGCTGACCCACTGGCTGGCCAAGCGCCTGGTCAAGACGCCGTGGATCTCGCTGCCCAATTTGATCGCTCAGGAGACCTTGATCCCCGAGCTGATCCAGGATGCACTCACGGCCGAGGCAATCGTCGCGCGCATCGGTCCGCTGCTCGATGACGGCGAGACGCGTGCCGCCCTCGAAGCGCGGTTCGCCGCCATGCATGCCGGGCTGCAGCGCAACGCCAGCGCTCGTGCGGTCGAGGCCATCGAGGCCGTGGTGGCGGGGCGGCCGCTGCCCGAGTCGGTGGCAAGCGATACCATGACAGCCGATCCCGAGGTAGAGGCCAGGAGAAGCGAGACATGAGCGAGTCTGCCTTTCCCCAACTGGTCATCGACTACCAGGGCCACTTGCTGGCCGGCGTCGACGAAGTGGGCCGCGGACCGCTGATCGGCGCGGTGGTGGCCGCGGCGGTGATTCTCGACCCGCTGCGCCCCATCGCCGGCCTGACCGATTCCAAGAAACTCACGCCGCAGCGTCGCGTGGAGCTGGACGCGGAGATCCGCGACAAGGCACTGGCCTTCGCCGTGGCCGAGGCGTGCCATGCCGAGGTCGACGAGCTGAACATCTACCATGCCACCCACCTGGCCATGCGCAGGGCGATCGATGCGCTGCCGTTGGTGCCGGAGTACCTGCTGGTGGACGGCAACCGACTGCCTGGGCATCATGTGCCCGGTCAGGCGATAGTCAAGGGCGACGCCCGGCATCCGGCCATCGCTGCGGCCTCGATCCTTGCCAAGGTGGCCCGCGACGCCCAGATGGTGGCGCTCGACGCGCTCTTCCCCGAGTACGGCTTCGCCCGCCACAAGGGCTATGCCACGCCCGAGCACCTGGACGCGCTGGAGCGCCTCGGGCCTTTGCCCGAGCATCGCCGTTCCTTCGCTCCGCTGAAAGGACAACTCGAGCTGCTTTAGTCCATGAGTCGCTCCCAATACAGCGAGGGCGCCGGGGATAGGTCGTAGCGGGGGTCTTTTGCCATGGATGGCAAAAGTAGCTTACAAGGATGTATTCACAGCGCCCCCGCGAAGGCCTATCGCCGGATCAGCCCGAGCGGATTTGAGTTATATCGCAGGCCCGATAGCCTGTTTTTCGTGTCGACCATTTACCGCCAAGCCCCGAGCCTCTTATGACCACGCCCTTCGTACACCTTCGCGTCCACACCGAGTACTCCCTGGTCGACGGTCTGGTACGGCTCAAGCCGCTGATCAAGGCCACTGCCGAGCGTGGCATGCCGGCGATGGCCGTGACCGACGAGGCCAACCTGTTCGGCCTGGTCAAGTTCTACCGCGGTGCCCAGGGCAGCGGGCTGAAGCCGATCATCGGCGCCGACCTGTGGCTCGCCAATCCGCATGACGAGACGCACCCTTACCGGCTGACCCTGCTGGCGATGAACGACACCGGTTATCGCAACCTCACCGAGCTGATCTCGCGGGGTTGGATGGAGGGGCAGCGCCAGGGCAGGGCAGTGCTGGAGAAAGCCTGGGTGCTGGCGCAGAGCGAAGGGTTGATCGCCCTCTCCGGCGGTCGCGAAGGGGAGATCGGTCGCCACCTGCTGGCCGACCATCGCGACGAGGCACGCACGCTGCTCGAGGAGTGGCAGGCGGCCTTTCCGGAGCGCTTCTACCTGGAGTTGACCCGCACCGGGCGGCCGCTGGAGGAGGAGTGCGTGCACCTCTCGGTGGAGCTGGCCGTGACCACGGGCACGCCGGTGGTGGCCACCAACGACGTGCGCTTCCTCGAGCGTGACGACTTCTGGGCCCACGAGACCCGCGTTTCCATCGGCGAAGGCAAGGCGTTGGACGACCCGCGCCGCGAGCGCAAGTACACCGAGGAGCAGTACCTCAAGAGCCCGGCGGAGATGGCCGAGCTGTTCGCCGACATCCCCGAGGCGCTCGAGAACAGCGTGATGATCGCCGCGCGTTGCAACGTCGACGTGCGTCTGGGCGAGATCTTCCTGCCGGAGTTCGAGATCCCCGAGGGCATGACCCAGGACGAATTCTTCCGCAAGGTCTCCCACGACGGCCTCGACGAGCGTCTCGACTTCCTCTACCCGGTAGAGAAATACCCCCGCGACGGCGCCGAGTACGCCGAGATCGACAAGCGCTATCGCGAGCGCCTCGACTTCGAGCTCGACATCATCATTCAGATGGGCTTCCCCGGCTACTTCCTGATCGTGATGGACTTCATCAAGTGGGCCAAGGACAACGACGTGCCGGTGGGGCCGGGGCGCGGTTCGGGTGCCGGCTCGCTGGTGGCCTACGCACAGAAGATCACCGACCTCGACCCGCTGGAGTACGACCTGCTGTTCGAGCGCTTCCTCAACCCCGAGCGGGTCTCGATGCCCGACTTCGACGTCGACTTCTGCATGGAGAAGCGCGACCGGGTGATCGATTACGTGGCCGACCGTTACGGGCGCAACGCGGTGTCGCAGATCGTCACCTTCGGCACCATGGCGGCCAAGGCGGTGGTGCGCGACGTGGCCCGCGCCCAGGGTAAGCCCTACTCGCTGGGCGACAAGCTCTCCAAGCTGATCCCCTTCGAGGTGGGCATGACCCTGGCCAAGGCCATCGAGGCCGAGCCGGCGCTCAAGGAGTTCATCGAAAACGACGAGGAGGCCGCCGAGATCTGGGAGATGGCGGTCAAGCTCGAAGGCATCACCCGCGGCACCGGCAAGCACGCCGGGGGCGTGGTGATCGCGCCGACCAAGCTCACCGACTTCTCGCCGCTGCTGTGTGACGAGGAGGGCAACGGCCTGGTCGTGCAATTCGACAAGAACGACATCGAGGAGGCCGGGCTGGTCAAGTTCGACTTCCTCGGCCTGCGTACCCTGACCATCATCGACTGGGCGCTGGAGATGGTCGACAAGGTGCGCGCGGTCAAGGGCGAAGGGCCGCTCGACATCGACAGCATCCCGCTCGACGACAGCCCCACCTTCGAGATGCTCAAGCGCGCCGAGACCACGGCGGTGTTCCAGCTCGAATCCCGCGGCATGAAGGAGCTGATCAAGCGCCTGCTGCCCGACTCGCTGGAAGACATGATCGCCCTCGTCGCCCTGTTCCGCCCGGGCCCGCTGCAATCGGGCATGGTCGACGACTTCATCAACCGCAAGCACGGCCGTGCCGAGCTCGCCTACCCGCACCCGGACTACCAGCACGAGTGGCTCAAGCCGGTGCTGGAGCCCACCTACGGCATCATCCTGTATCAGGAGCAGGTGATGCAGATCGCCCAGGTGCTGGCCGGCTACACTCTGGGTCAGGCCGACATGCTGCGGCGTGCCATGGGCAAGAAGAAGCCCGAGGAGATGGCCAAGCAGCGCAGCGGCTTCATGGAAGGCTGTGCGGCCAACGGCATCGACAAGGAGCTGGCGGGCAACATCTTCGACCTGGTGGAGAAGTTCGCCGGCTACGGCTTCAACAAGTCGCACTCGGCGGCCTACGGCCTGGTCTCCTACCAGACCGCCTGGCTCAAGACCCACTACCCCGGCCCGTTCATGGCCGCGGTAATGTCCACCGAAATGGATAACCTCGACAAGGTGGTGCCGCTGATCGAGGAGTCGCGGCGCATCGGCCTCACCGTGACGCCGCCGGACGTCAACATCGGCGGCTACAAGTTCACCGTCGATACCGAGGGTCGCGTGGTCTACGGCCTGGGCGCCATTCGCGGCGTGGGCGAGGGGCCCATCGGCGCCATCGTCGAGGCCCGCGAGGCCGACGGCCCGTTCAGCGACCTGTTCGACTTCTGCCGCCGGGTCGACCCCAAGCGCATGAACAAGCGCACCCTGGAGGCGTTGATCCGCTCCGGTGCGCTGGACAACCTGGGGCCGAATCGAGCGGTGCTCGCCGCCGCCCTCGAGGATGCCCTCAAGGCCGCGGCGCAGACCCAGAGCAATCAGAGCCTGGGCATGATGGACATGTTCGGCGAAGCCTTCGCCGACGACGAGGCCGAGAGCGATCCCTACGAGGCCTACCGCCGCGCCCGCGAGTGGACCGACAAGGAGCGCCTGGCCGGCGAGAAGGAGACCCTGGGGCTCTACCTCACCGGCCATCCCATCGACGAGTACGAGAAGGAGCTTGCCCGCTTCGTCTCCACCCGCATCGTCGATCTCAAGCCGTCGCGGGAGCCGCAGCGGGTGGCGGGTCTGGTGGTGGCGGTGCGCACCATGAAGTCCAAGCGCGGCGACACCATGGCCTTCATTACACTGGACGACCGTACCGGGCGCATCGAGGCCTCGCTGTTCGGCGAGATCTACGATCAGCTGCGCGGCCAGATCGAGGCCGATCAGGTGCTGATCGTCGAGGGCGAGGTCTCCAGCGACGACTTCTCCGGCGGGCTGCGCCTGCGCGGCAAGGAGGTCACGCCGATGGTGGCCGCCCGCGCCCGCTACGGCGAGGCGGTGGAGCTGTCGCTGGACGGCACCCGGGTCAACGGCCGGCTGGTGGAGAGCCTGCGCGAGAGCCTCGTGCCGCACCGCGACGACGGCGGCCTGCCGGTGCGTCTGCGCTACCGCAACGAAGCCGCCGCCGGCTGGCTGGAGCTGGATGCGCAGTGGCGCGTGGCCCCCAGTGACGAGCTGCTGATCGCGCTGCGCGAGGTAGAGGGGCAGGATGGCGTGCGCTTGAAGTACCGCTAGGCCATCACCTTGGCTGCGAGGAGCGTCGGGGGCAGGCCGAAGGGGAGGTTTTTTGCCATGGGTGAGGAGCACTGCTCCGAACGGGCTGGCCATGGATGGCCAGCCCCGGTCCTGCAAGCGGAGCAGGATGCGAGAGCGAAGCAGGGCAAAAATAGCGCCCAGGGATGGGTTCACAGCGCCTCCCCGAAGGCCTGCCGCCGGATGAGCTCCGAGCGCCGGTCGCAGCCATAACACCTCGAGTCCTGCCTTGCGCCGTGCGTTGAGGGTGCGATAATGCCCGACACTCGATTTTATGGCTTCCGGGGCGAACAGCGTTCATCATGCCCCGGCGACAGCAAAGACAAGGCGGCCCAGCCACTATGAATCCCAACTACCTCGATTTCGAACAGCCCATCGCCGAACTCCAGGCCAAGATCGAAGAGCTGCGCCTGGTCGGCAACGACAGCCAGCTCAACCTCAGCGACGAGATCAGCCGCCTGGAGGAGAAGAGCCGCAAGCTCACCGAGTCGATTTTCAAGGACCTGTCCCCCTGGCAGGTCTCCCAGCTCTCGCGTCACCCCCAGCGCCCCTATACGCTGGATTACCTCGAACACATCTTCACCGACTTCGATGAGCTGCACGGCGACCGCCGCTTCGCCGACGATCCGGCCATCGTCGGCGGCGTCGCCCGGCTGGACGATCGTCCGGTGATGGTCATCGGTCACCAGAAAGGGCGTGAGGTGAAGGAGAAGGTGCGGCGCAATTTCGGCATGCCGCGCCCCGAGGGCTACCGCAAGGCATGCCGCCTGATGGAGATGGCCGAGCGCTTCAAGATGCCGGTGCTGACCTTCATCGACACCCCCGGCGCCTATCCCGGCATCGACGCCGAGGAGCGCGGCCAGAGCGAGGCCATCGCCTACAACCTGGCGGTGATGTCGCGGCTCAAGACGCCGATCATCTCCACCGTGGTGGGCGAGGGCGGCTCCGGCGGCGCGCTGGCCATCGGCGTGTGCGATGAGCTCGCCATGCTGCAGTACTCCACCTACTCGGTCATCTCGCCGGAAGGCTGCGCCTCGATCCTGTGGAAGAGCGCCGAGCGAGCCGCCGATGCGGCTCAGGCCATGGGCATTACCGCCGAACGGCTCAAGGAGCTGGGTTTCGTCGATACCCTGATCGAGGAGCCGCTGGGCGGCGCCCACCGTCAGCCCCTCGTCACCGCCGAGCGGGTCAAGGAGTCGCTGCTGGCGAGCCTGGATCGACTCGAGGCGATGGAGACCGATGCTCTTCTTGAAAGACGCTATGAGCGTCTGATGAGCTATGGCGCCCCGGCATAAGAGAGAATCGCTGCAAGCCCTGATCGACGACGCCCTGGCGGAGACCCCGCCGGGGCGTGTCGTCTGGGTGGCACTCTCCGGCGGGCTGGATTCGAGCCTGCTGCTTACGCTGGCGGCCCAGGCCTGTCGGCGTCATCCCCGCCCGCTGTACGCCCTGCACGTTCATCATGGTCTGCAGAGTGCCGCCAATGGCTTCGAGCGGCACTGCCGTCGGCTTGCCTCACGGCTCGGCGTGCCGCTCTTCGTCGAGCGCGTCGCGGTCGAGCGCGACGCCGGGCTGGGGCTCGAGGGGGCGGCGCGGAAAGCGCGTTACGCGGCGTTCGCCCGCCGTGTGGCACCGGGTGAGACGCTGCTGCTGGCCCAGCATCGTGACGATCAGGCGGAAACCTTTCTGCTCGCCGCCCTGCGCGGCAGCGGCGTACGCGGCCTGGCGGGCATGCCGGCGGAACGCGAGTGGCAAGGGCGACGCCTCGTGCGCCCGCTGCTAACACGGTCACGGAGCGAGCTCGAAGCCGAGGCGGCCCGGCTCGGGCTGCGCTGGGTCGATGACCCCAGCAATACCGATGAGGCGCTGGACCGCAATTTCCTGCGTGGCAGCGTATTGCCACTGCTACAGTCGCGCTGGCCCCAGGCGGCCACAGCCCTGGCC
>NZ_BAEU01000168.1:0-78829 GCF_000246875.1 Halomonas sp. KM-1 | reverse complement strand
CCGGCCTCGGATCTCGGTGCGCGCACCCTGGTCAGTGCCATGCTGCGGCTGGCCGATACGCTGGAGACCCAGCTGGCCTGGCTGCTCGATGGTCGCGAAGCGCCCACGGCCGATGCCGTGGCGCAGCTGGCCGGGCTGCTGGTGCGCCATGCCAAGGGCACGCTGCACGATCGGGCGGCCGAGCAGTGCCGGCCGGTGCGCGACCTGCGCTGCACGCTGCTGCTGGCGCTGATCGGCCGCGAGAGACTGCTGTGGCTCAAGGTGGGCGATGGCGAGCTGGTGCTGGAGCGCGCGGTGCCGGTGAGCGCTGCGCAAGAGACACAGGACGCTGTGGATGAGGAGGCCGAGCTGATGCCCAGACTCTGCACGCTGGGCGAGCGCGGCAAGGGGGAGTTTGCCAACCAGACCCTCTTCGTCGATGAACGCCTGGCCTTCGAGCAGGTGCAGTACGGCATCGAGACGACGACGGCTTTGACCGGCATCGCCCTGATGAGCGACGGCGCCGCCGAGAAGCTGGTTGCCTTCGACGGCGGGCAGGTCTCAGGACAGCTCAGCCACTGGCTCGACGATCTGCGCCGGGGCAAGCTGCGCCAGCGCGACCTGATTCGTCGCTTCTACAGCGAGAACTTCTGCCGCGGCACCAGCGGCGATGACCGCAGCATAGCGTTGGTAGCGCGTGATCTGCCTTGAAGCATCATGTTTTCTAACGGGCAATATAAAGCCGAGGCTTGTGGCCTCGGCTTTCGCATCGGGTAGCGGCGGCTGCTGACCCTGAAGGGAGAGCGAACCGACGGTCGTCGGTTCAGCGCCCGTGCGTGCAATGAAAAACCGAGGCTTATGGCCTCGGTTTTTTCGAACTTGGTTGCGGGGGCCGCTGACCTTGAATCGAGAGCGAGCCGACGCTCGTCGGTGCAGCGCCCGTGCGGGCAATAAAAAACCGAGGCTTTTGGCCTCGGCTTTTTCGAACTTGGTAGCGGGGGCCGGATTTGAACCGACGACCTTCGGGTTATGAGCCCGACGAGCTACCAGACTGCTCCACCCCGCATCAACGTGAGGCGAATTCTACGCTTTTTCTGCGCTGTGTCAAGGTGGGGGACGTTGTTAGTGCAAGCGCAGCGCATGTGTCCATAATCATTAGGGAGCAACTTGAAGGCGATGCCTTCTGCCAGCATCCTGTTGTGGCTGGCCTGCTGCGCCAGGCCAAGCACTGCGAATACAAGCGTCATGAATCAGGGAGGTGGAATATGACTCAATCAGCACCCGTAGCGTGGGTCACTGGCGGAACCGGGGGGATCGGTTCGTCGATTTGCCGCGCACTGGCGGCAGCGGGCTACCACGTGGTGGCGGGATACCACAACCCGGAGAAGGCCAAGACCTGGCTCGAGACCCAAAAGGCCGATGGATTCGACAACATTTCCTTGTCAGGTGTGGATCTCACCAGCTATCAGGCGTGTGAAGCCGGAGCCAGGGAGATCGAAGAGGCCCACGGGCCGATCAGCGTTCTGGTCAACTGTGCCGGCATCACGCGCGACGGCACGATGAAGAAAATGACGCCCGAGCAGTGGCACGAAGTCATCGATACCAACCTCAATACCGTATTCAACACCTGCCGCAGCGTCATCGAGGGCATGCTCGAGCAGAAGTATGGGCGCATCATCAACATCTCCTCGATCAACGGCCGCAAGGGTCAGTTCGGTCAGGTCAACTACTCGGCGGCCAAGGCCGGCATGCACGGCCTGACCATGGCGCTGGCCCAGGAGACCGCTACCAAGGGCATCACCGTCAATACCGTGTCGCCCGGCTACATCGCCACCGACATGATCATGAAGATTCCCGAGAACGTGCGGGAAGCGATTCGCGAGACGATCCCCGTGAAGCGCTACGGCACACCGGAGGAGATCGCCAGACTGGTGGTATTCCTGGCCGACAAGGAGTCGGGTTTCATTACCGGCGCCAACATCGACATCAACGGTGGCCAGTTCATGGGCTGAGGGAGTCGGCAGGATTGAGGGAGGCGTGGGCCTCCCTTTTTCGTGTCCGTGCGCAGCGGTCAGGGCGGCGGCAGGCGCGTCAGGCGTGCCAGCAGCGAATCGAACTCTCCCACCTCGCGCTGCCACTGCTCGGGGGAGACCGGCCCGGTGGCCAGCAGGTTGCGTAGCACGATGCGGACTTCTTCGGCCTGACTCAGGTCGCGCCCCAGGCCTTCATTGAGACGCTCGACCTGAATGGCCAGGCGCAGCGGTTCGTCATGCTGACTGACCCGCCCCATGGCCAGCAGTGAGAGGTGCACGCGCAGGCGCGCCAGCTGTTCCTGAACCTCTTCGGCGGAGGGCGGATTTCTCCTGGCGGCGTTACGCTGCTCATGCGCACGGCGCATGTCTTCGGGTAGCGATGCGGCGGAGTCGAGGGGGACCTCGGTCATGACGTCGTTCTCGAGCCAGTCGGCATCGGCGCTCAGGTGGGCATCGAGTAGCGGCCGGAAGGCCTGCCAGCGCTGTACTTCTTCCACCACGGCCAGGCGTGCCAGTCGCTCGCGCCGTGTGCGCACGATGCCGCTCCAGCGCCGGCGCATGCCTTCCGTGCGGCGCCCAGAAGGGAGCGGCTCCAGCGCCGTGGCATGCTCGATCGCCTGCTCCAGCACGTGGCCGTCGCTGGAGCGGCTGGGCTGCCAGGCGTCCAGGCGGTCGATGAGCACCTGCATGTCGTCCAGGCGCTGACGCGCCTGCTGGGCACGGTCATCGCGCTGAGCCTCACGCATGGCAAAGATCTGGTCGCAGGCTGTGCGGAATTCGCGCCACAGCGTCTGCTCCTCCCCGCGCGGCGCGCGACCGAGCTCGCGCCAGAGCTGCTGAAGCGCCTTGGCTTTCTCGGCCCGTGTGTCAGAAGGCATCTTTTGCTCGATGAGAGCGTGCGCCTCGTCGACGAGGGTGCGCTTGGCGTCGGCGACTTCCTTGGCGCGCTGGTCGATGAGTCCCTGCAAGGCGAAGCGAATGCGGCCGAAGCGTCGTCCGATGGCCTGCGCCTGATCGCGCGGCACCGGCGAATGGCGACGCCACTCTTCACGCGCCTGGTCGCGGATATGCCGCAGGGCATCCGGGTCGGCATCGTTGGCAGGGGCGTCGAGCAGGGCTTCGAGCTGTTCGCACAGGCTGGTACGCGCCTCGAGATTGCGTATCCGTTCCTCGGCCTGCCGTTCATGCCAGGGTGCCAGGCGCTCGTGTATGCGGTCGGAGGCGCTGCGGAAGCGCTCGGAGAGCTCGCGGCTGGCCGCGGCATCGCCCAGCTCCTTCCAGTCTCTCACCAGTTGACGGTGGCGGCGGTCGAGTTCGGCATCCGTGATGCCGTTGTCGTCGGCCAATTGGTCGATGGCCTGACACAGCTGCTCGCGCTTGGGGCCGGCAACGTAGCCACGCCAGTCGCGCAGTTCGGCCAGGCGAGCGCCGAGCCGCTTGAGCATCGCTTGATGCGGGTGCAGCTTCGCCGAAGGCAGGGTGTCGGCGCGGTGTTTCAGGCTCTGGTGCAGGCGACTGGCACCCTTGAACTCGCCGCGATCCAACAGTCTTTCGAGCTGCTCGAGGTCTTGGGTAAAGCGCGCGAGCCGCGCCTCCTGTCCCTCTTCCGTTGCATGCTCCTGGCCTGCCAGCAGCAGCCGGGCACGGGTCAGCGGCGGCGGAGGTGGCAGCTCGTTCGGCCATTGGCAGGCTTCGACGGCGCTGGTCAGAGATTCGACGTCCTGTTCCTGCAGCGCCCGTTCGATGTCGGCGGCATGCGCTTCGAAGCGCTCCCAGGTCCGCAGCACATGGTCATAGTCCGCCAGAATCGCGTCATAGCGCTTGCGCAGCGCTGCGTCGGTCACGTGCAGGTCCGAGAGGGTCTGCCAGCGATTGGCCAGCAGGATCTTCTGAGAGCGCAGGCTGGCGATGTCCTGGCTGGTAAGGCGGTCGCCGCGTGGCAGGCCGGCAAGGCTCTCTTCCAGCGCTTCGAGCAGCGACTCGCGTGCTTCGGCGGCCTGCTCGCGGCGTCGGTCGGTCGCAGCGTTGGCGTGCTCGCGGGCCTCGTGATCCGAGAGGGTCTTGCGGCAACCCAAGCTGGCATCCTGGAAGCGACGCTCCTGTGCGGCGTCGGGCAGGTCGCCGAGCGCTTCCCAGGCACGCACCAAGTGGCGGAAGCGGCCGGCATAGAGGGGCTCCCAGGGCGCGCGGGCGTGGGCCTCCAGCTTCATCAGCAGACTTTCCCGCTGCTCGCGTGCCGCTGCCAGCGTGGCCGCATCGTTACGTAGTCGGTTCAGGCGTTCACGCGCCTGGCGCATGACCTGACGATCCCGGCGCGCCTGCTGGGCCAGACGCTGAAGGCCCTCTTCGCTGGTCACGCGGGCGGCTGCGGCATGGCGTACGGCGGCAATGCCGTTCTCGCAGGCCTGTTCGACCAAGTCCTCTTCTGCCGATAAACGCTCCACGGCGGCCAGCCGCAGCTGCTGGTTGTCACCCTCCAGGGCCACTCGCGAAAGTAGGACGCGGTTGTCGATGGATGCCACGTAGCGCAGGCGCTGGGAGAGGTCCAGGCTGCCGGCCTGCCCGGTGATCAGAGCGACCAGGCGCCCCAGCAGCTCGGGCTGATCCGGCTGGCGCTGCACCAGGGCAAGCAGGGTGTCGACCGAGTCGATCCTGTCAAGCGCCGCCCGGCGGACCGAGGCGTCCGCATCGAGGCACAGCGCTTCCAGCGCCTGGCGCTGGTCGGGTCGAGCCGGGTCGAGCCGGGCGATGGCCTGTCGTCGAATCTGGGCATCGGGGTGCCGCCAGCGTGGGGCGAAGAGGCGGCTGAGGAATCCGGGCATGGGGCATCCTGAGATTGAGAGGCGCAGCGGCCAGGCTGCGCAGGCCGTTTTTATTGCTGTCGAGGTGGCGTCTTTCGACTAATGTATGTTATCTAAGCACGCGCCGCCGCTGTGGAAAAGTCCGTCGGAACAGCAGGGTGCGGGCAAGCATCGGTCAGTATCGGCAAATGTCGGCAGGCGCCGGAGGGCTGCGGCTGGCCGTATCACCAGTTGCAGGGGGGATGGGAGTCGCTTAGCTTTAGTCCCACGACCCGACAACACCCCAGTGGAGTCCGGCAATGAGCCTCAAAGTGGACAGGGCAGAGATGGCATTCACCTTCAAGGGGGGCATGCTGCCCATGACGGTCATGGAGTTGGCAAGCGCCGACCCCGAACGCATCCGTGAGCAGCTGTCAGGCAAGCTCAGCCAATCCCCCGCATTCTTTCAGCATACACCTGTCGTTCTCAGCGTAGAAAAGCTGGATGAGCCCCACCTGGCCCTGGAGCGAATCTGTGCCGTGTGTCGCACCCACAAGCTGTTGCCGGTGGCCGTGCGCGGTGGTGCCGATCCCGTCAAGCAGTCGGCCTGGGCGCTGGGGCTGGGCTGGTTCCCGCCCACCGATGCCACGCGGGCTCGCACGCTCGAGGAGGTGCCATCTACCGAAGCGCCGGCACCGGAGGCGGCGAAGCAACCCGGAGTGGCAAGCGGCGGTCGTATCTATCGCGGCACGGTGCGTTCCGGCCAGCAGGTCAGCGCTCCGGAAGGCGATTTGGTGGTCATCGGGGCCGTCAACGCGGGTGCCGAAGTGCTGGCAGCGGGCAGTATCCATGTCTATGGCGCCCTGCGCGGTCGTGCGCTGGCCGGCATTCATGGCGATACCGACGCGGGTATCTTCTGCCGTGAACTGCGCGCCGAGCTGCTCTCGGTGGCAGGCACCTACAAGCGTCTCGAAGACATCGACCCGCACCTGCTTGGCTCCTCGGTGCAGGTCGTGCTGCGCGATGCCCAGTTGGGCATCACCTCGCTGGTCTAGTCGCGCCGCGCTCTATTTTCGTCATCCATCGTCCATTCAAAGGAATGTGTAACTTGGCCAAGATCATCGTAGTGACCTCAGGCAAGGGAGGGGTCGGCAAGACCACCAGCGCAGCGGCCATCGCCACTGGGCTTGCGCTGCGAGGCAACAAGACCGTTGTCATCGACTTCGACGTGGGGCTGCGCAACCTCGATCTCATCATGGGCTGCGAGCGTCGCGTGGTTTACGACCTGGTCAACGTGATCCAGGGCGAAGCCGGACTCAATCAGGCCCTGATTCGTGACAAGCGAGTCGACAACCTGCACATCCTGCCGGCCTCCCAGACCCGCGACAAGGATGCGCTGACCTCCGAGGGCGTCGAGCGGGTGCTCGAAAACCTGGGTAAGGATTTCGACTACATCCTGTGCGATTCCCCGGCCGGCATCGAGCGCGGTGCCCAGTTGGCCATGTACTACGCCGATGAGGCAATCGTGGTCACCAACCCCGAGGTCTCCTCGGTGCGCGATTCCGATCGCATCCTGGGGCTGCTCGCCTCCAAGACGCGGCGCGCCGAGCGCGGCGAGGATCCGGTCAAGGAGCACCTGCTGATCACGCGTTACAACGCGGCGCGGGTCGATCACGGTGACATGCTCAACCTCGACGATATCCGGGAAATCCTGGCCATCGACCTGATCGGCCTGATTCCTGAATCCGAGGCGGTGCTGCGCGCTTCCAACCAGGGCGTGCCCGTGACCCACGATGACAACAGCGATGCGGGGCAAGCCTACATGGATACCGTCTCGCGTCTACTCGGAGAGGAAGTGCCGCTGCGCTTCCACGAGTTCCAGAAGAAGAGCCTGCTGAGCCGTATGTTCGGAGGAGGTCGCCGGTGAAGTTGCTGGAGTTTCTGAAGCGAGAACGAAAGAAGACCGCCTCGGTAGCCAAGGAGCGGCTGCAGATCATCGTCGCGCATCAGCGCAGCCAGCGTGGCCAGCCCGACTACATGCCGATGCTGGAGAAGGAGCTGCTCGAGGTGATTCGCCGTTACGTCCAGGTGGACGACGACGCCATCAACATCAGCCTGGACAGTGAAGACAACTGTTCGGTGCTGGAACTCAACGTCACGCTGCCGCGCAGTTAGACGGCGGCTGAACGAGTCCGGCTGCGACTCGCTAGTCGTACGAGCGGTGCCCGCTGCTTCCTCGGCTGAGTCGTCCGCGGGGCTGTGTTAGGCTGTGCCGCTCAGGACGCAGTCAGGAGACACCGCGCCCATGGCGAAGCCAGATGCCGCCCCGATGACCTTCCTGTGGCACGACTACGAAACCTTCGGCGCCGACCCGCGGCGCGATCGCCCTTCGCAGTTTGCCGCAGTCCGTACCGATAGCGATTTCAACGAGCTCGGCGAGCCGGTCGAGCTGTTCTGCAAACCGGCGGACGACTATCTACCCCACCCGCAGGCGTGCCTGATCACCGGTATCACGCCGCAGCAGGCGCGTCGCCGCGGTCTGCCCGAGGCGGAGTTCGCCGGACGCATCCACGCGCTGATGAGCGAACCCGGCACCTGTGCGTTGGGCTACAACTCGCTGCGCTTCGATGACGAGGTGAGCCGCTGCCTGTTCTACCGCAACCTGCTCGATCCCTACTCCCGGGAGTGGCAGAACGGCAACTCGCGCTGGGACCTGATCGATGCGGTGCGCGCTTTCCATGCTCTGCGCCCCGCGGGCATCGCCTGGCCGAAGCGTGAGGACGGCTCGCCCAGCTTCCGCCTCGAGGATCTGACCGCTGCCAACGGCATCGCCCACGAGGGCGCCCACGATGCGGTAGCCGACGTGCGCGCCACCATTGCCCTGGCGCGGCTGCTCCGACAGCGCAATGAACGCCTGTTCGATTACCTGCTGGCGCTGCGCAGCAAGCGCGAGGTGGCCAAGCGTCTCGATGTGCCGGGGCGCAAGCCGGTGCTGCACGTGTCGCGGCGCTATCCGGCCAGCCGCGGCTGCAGCGCGCTGGTGATGCCGCTGGCGGAGCATCCCACCAACCCCAACGGCGTGATCGTCTACGACCTCTCGGTGGAGCCTCAGGCGCTGATCGAGATGAGCGCCGAGCAGATCCGCCAGCGCGTGTTCGTCAGCAGCGACGACCTCGCCGAGGGCGAGGCGCGCATCCCGCTCAAGGTCATCCACATCAATCGCAGCCCGGTGATCCTGCCCGCGGCGGCGCTCAAGGACGTCGAGGGTCCGCGCCAGGGCGAATACGGCGAGATCGTCGAGCGTCTAGGGCTCGACCTGGCAGCCTGTCGGGCCAACTGGAAGCGCCTGATGGCCAGTCCCGAGGTTGGGGGCAAGGCCGCCGAGGTGTTCGCTCAGGCGCCGCCCGATGGCCCCCACGATCCCGACCTGATGCTCTACAGCGGCGGCTTCTTCTCCCCCGCCGATCGCCAGGAGATGCAGCGGGTGCGTGACGCCTCGCCCTGGGATCTGGTCGATGCGCGTTTTGCCTTTCAGGATCCCCGGCTGGAGGAGATGCTGTTCCGCTATCGCGCGCGCAGCTATCCCGACACCCTGAGCAGCGAGGAGCAGGCGCGCTGGGAGGCGTATCGCTGGGATCGTCTGAACGATGCTGCCGTGGCCGGTTTCACCCTGAGGGACTTCGCCCGTGAGATCGAGCGCTTCAATCAGGTGGCGCTGAGCGACCGCGACCGGGCGATTCTCGAGGAGCTGGTGATGCATGTGGAAGCGATGATGCCCGCTCAGGCCTTCGGCTGACGTACGGCCACACATGACTGCGCCCGGCCAATGGCCGGGCGCAGTGCGTTCTACGGTGCGTTTTCAGTCGTCGGCTTCCGGCAACGGCTCCAGGTGCCGGGTGAGGGCGGCAACGTCGCTGGGCTCGTCGCCCGGATCGTAAGCGATGGTGGCGATGGAGCGCTCGGTCAGGCTCGGCCAGGTCTCGCGCAGATCGTCGGCCGTCACCGTCAAGACGCGCTGAGCCAGCCGCTCGCGACGATCGAAGCCGGTATCGCCGAACGACAGCGCGCGCCACAGGCGGTTGGTCAGCCCTGCAAGGCTGGTGTCGCGCTGCAGCAGGCCGTCATGCACGGCCTGACGGTAGGCGGCCAGGTCGGCGTCATCCAGCGCCGTCAGGCTCTGGCCGAACTCCACCAGAAAGGCGTCGATGTGCTGCTTGATCTCGTCGCTGGTGACATCGGGGGACTGTACCAGCAGGCTGAGCCCCGGGGCGTCCAGCAGCGGCGAGTAGCCGGCGCTGACCACATAGCCCAACTGCTCCTCGGTACGCAGGCGCTGATAGAAGGGCGTGTCGATCAACTGCCCTAGTACCGCCAGGCGCGCCTGACTGTCGAGAGAGCGGTCGCTGCCCTGCAGATAGCGCAGCACCAGCGACTCCTCGCGCGTCGTATGCGGGTGCAGGATGGGCAGCGCCTCATCGATGCGTAGCGGCGTCAGGTCCGGGATCGCCTCTTTCTCCAGCGTGGGGGCCAGCATTTCGGCGACCAGCCGCCCCTCGCGCTTGGCCAGTTCGCCATCCAGGTTGCCGAGGGCCAGCGCCTGCAGGCGCAGCTCGCCGAGGAAGGTGTCGCGGAAGGTGCGCAGATCGTCCACCGTCAGCTCGCGGCTGGCGTCGAGCAGGCTCTGGGTCGGCCACTGAGGACGCATCAAGGCTTCGGCCAGGGTGCGATGACCCTGGCGGAACAGCGCCGCCTGCGGGGCATTGCGCCATTCGCGTTGCAGGCGGTAACGCACCCGCTCGAAGCTGGCCTCGTCGATGTCGCCGTCGCGCAGCTGCTCCAGAGTGCGACGCATCACCCGGTCCTGACGGTCGCGCCAGCCGGCAAAGGCCAGCGTGATGCCGCGGGCATGGGGATAGGCCTCGACATCGTGGCCGGCCAGTCGCGCCGCATAGAACTCCTCGTTGAGGCTGTCGTCCAGCCAGCCTGCCAGCAGGTGGGCCAGGACGGCATGCTGCGGGTCGCTGCTGGCCGTGGGGTTCTGCAGGCTGAAGCGCCACTCCACCTTGGGTGTGTTGAAGCTGGCATCGGCCATGTGCCAGAGCTCGAAGCCCGGCTCTTCCAGCAGCTGCGCGGGTCGCTCGTCCTGCGCGTCGAGCAGGGCCAGGTCCTCGGCGATGAACGGGTTCGCCGCCGGCAGGGCGAGGCCTGCCAGAGGCTGAGAGGTGCTCGCCTCGGGCTCTACTTCGCGCCAGGGCGTATTGAACCAGGGTGACGTCTGCTCGCCCTCCACCTCGGGGCCGCTGTAAACCCGCAGCAGCAGCTCGGGGCGCAGGGCGTCGAGATAGGTGGCGATCAGTTCGGGCTCGAAGCCGTCCATGCGATAGGCGGCGTACTGCACGTCTTCCACCGGGAAGCGTGCCAGGTTCATGGCCAGTCGCATGGCGCTCTGCAGCGGTGAGCCGTGCTGCTGGAAGCGGAACTGCTGCTCGGCGAGCTGGGCCTGCTCGTCGTAGCGCCAGGCCTCCAGGCCCTGCTCGCGGATCTGCTCGATGGCGGCAAAGAGCGTGGCCTCGATCTCGTCGATGCGCTCGGCCCCGGCCGGGGTCAGGCTGACGCTGACGGTGAACAGCGCGTGGCGCTCGTCGCCGCGTCCCACGCCGGCGGAAAGACCGTCGGCTAGGCCGGCGTCGCGAAGTACCGCGAACAGGCTGCCTTCGCCCTCGTGGCCGAGCAGATGGGCGAGGTAGTCGGCGGGCTTGTGGCGATAGTGCTGGAGCGAATCCGGCACCGGGAACATGAAGCGCACATGGCGGCTGTCACGCACCGATTGCAGCTCCACATGGCGCGGCAGCGCCGTCTCGTCGATCAGCGGCTCCTCGATCACCGGACGCTCCAGGCCGCGATCGGCAATCTCGGCGAAGCGCTCGGCCACCATGGCTTCCAACTCGTCCAGCGGCTGCGGGCCCACCAGCGTCAGGTGCATGACGTTGGCGTCATAGTAGCGCTCGTAGAACTCGATCACCCGCTCGCGCAGGGTCGGCTCGCCGGCGGGCGGGTCGGCCAGGGTCTCACGGCTGCCCACCGAGAAGCCCGTGGTGGGGTTGGCGGGGTTGAGCACCTGGTTGAGCACGTCGTTTTCGCGGCGGCCATCGTCGCGGATGCGCGCCATGTACTCCGAGTGCACGATATTGCGCTCGCTCTCCAACTGATCGGCATTGAACAGCGGCGTGAGGAAGAACTGGCTGAAGCGATCCAGAGCGCCGGGCAGCGCGGCGGGTTCGACCTCGAAGAAGTAGTTGGTGTCCTGCGGCGCGGTGAAGGCGTTGTGGCTGCCTCCGTGACGGCGCAGATAGCCCTGGTAGGCATCGGCTTCGGGGAAGGGCTCGGTGCCGAGGAACAGCATGTGTTCGAGGAAGTGCGCCAGGCCGGCCAGATCGTCCGGATCCTGGGCGCTACCCACGCCGACGTTCATCGAGGCGGCGGCGCGGTCGGCCGTCACGTCGCTGACCAGCAGGGCGGTCAGGCCGTTCTCGAGCGTCAGCACCCGGTAGTCACGGTCGTCATGGGGGCTGACGTGAGGCTCGACGACCTCCTCGATGGCCTCTTCGTAGCCATGTGCCGCTTCCTCGGCCTGTTGCGCCTGGGCCAGACCCGGGAGCAGCAGGCCGGTAAGCAGCAGGCCGGCAAGCCAGGGCAGAGGGCGCCGAGGGTCACGGTCTGGCAGAGTCGGTTGGGGCGTGAGCATCATGTCTCCTGTTCGTTCCAGCGCAACATGGGGCCTGTGGGGTGTGCGCAGGCGGGATCCTGGTTGTTGGGATCGTTGACCCTTCTTGATACCGGAAAGGCGCCCAACAGTTCCCTTGGCGCGGGACGCAGCAGTGCCCGCGCCGCTTCCGTCGGCGTGCCCGGGTCGAGCCAGCGCTGGGCGTCGTCGGCAGCGATCAGCGCCGGCAGCCGGTCGCCCAGCGGAGCCAGGAAATCGTTGGTCGACACCGTCACCAGCGCCATCGAGTCGGTGTGTTCGGTCAGCGTCGTATGGTAGCGGCACCAGATGCCCGCCAGCAGCAGCGGGGCGCGATCGACCCGGGTGACCAGAAACGGCTGCTTGAAGCGAGGCTGCAGCTTCCACAGATAGATCCCACCGACCGGTACCAGGCAGCGGCGAGCGCCGAAGGCCTCGCGAAACATGGGGCGAGCGTCGAGGGATTCGGCGCGTGCGCAGTGGGGAGCGTGGTCGAGCACGCTCAGCCAGGCGGGGGTCAGCCCCCAGAACACTGGCCTCGTGCAGGTCCTGTCCGCTTCCAGACGAATATGCGTCAGCGTGCGCCTGGGTGCCACGTTGGCGCCGGTCAGCAGGGGAGTCTCCTGGCGCAGCCCGGGTAGCAGTCGAGCGAGGTCGAGCTGAGGAATGTACAGGCGGCCGGCCATGGAATCTCCGGGTATCGGGGTGGCGTCAGGGTAGCCAAGTCGAGGGGTAGTGAACAAGGCTTCACTCGCAATGGTCGAAAACAGTGTTCGATGTGCGCTATCCTACGCTACCGTGCGAAGTAATCCGCTCACGAGATTGGTAACGTTCTGCGAGGAACTCGATGGCTCGTCCCCGACAGCATGCGCCCGAAGCGCTCCATGCCCAGGTCATGGCAGCATGCGATGACTGGCTGCAGAGCAATCCCGTACACGCGCTCTCGCTGCGAGCCCTGGCGCGTGAGGTGGGCTGTGCGCCGAGTACGTTGCTCAAGCTCTACGGCAGCTTCGGCAACCTGCTGCAGCATGTGAACATCGAGACGCTGGCGCGCCTGCGCATGGTCATCGAGCCGCTGACCGAGGGCGTGGCGCCGGAACGGCAGATGCGCTCCCTGGCGCTGGCCTACTGGCAGTTCGCCCAGCGCGAGCCGTTCCGCTGGCAGCTACTGTTCGATTATCCGCTGGCCCAGGAGGGCGAGCTCGACCAGCGCCAATCCGACATGATCGAGGCACTGTTCCTGCGCGTGGAGAACGGCTTGAAGGAGTATCAGCCGGCGCTTGGCGATCTCGAGGCCAGGCGCCTAGGGCGCACCCTGTGGGGCAGCGTGCACGGTCTGGTACAGCTTGGTCTCAATGAGCGTCTGGGCTATTGGCAGGGGCAGCAGCTCGAGGTGCCGGAGCTCCTCGACCAACTGCTCTCCACCATCCTCGCCGGCCTGAAGCATAGGTCCGATATCGCGTGAATCTCGTCCTGTACGGGCTGCTTGCCGTCATGCTGACCGCCGGCGGCTGGCACATGGTGCGCAAGCCGCGTCCGGTCATTCGCTATCTCATCTTTCTGCTGGTCCACTGCTGCTATCGGCTGCGCCTGCGCGGGCTCGAGCATATTCCCGCCAAGGGAGCGGCGGTGGTGGTGTGCAACCATGTCAGCTTCATGGATGCGCTGGTGATCGGCGGCGCGAGCCCACGCCCGTTGCGCTTCCTGATGGACCGCCCGATCTACGAGTCGCCCTGGCTCAACTGGCTGTTCCGCCTGGTGGGAGCGATTCCGGTGGAGTCCGACCGGCGCGACCCCGGTAGCGTGCGTCGTGCGCTGGAGGAGGTCAGCCGGGCACTGCGCAGCGGCGAGGTGGTGATGCTGTTCCCCGAAGGCCGTCTGACGCCGGATGGCGAGGTACATGCCTTCCGACGCGGGCTGGAGACGATTCTGGCCCGGGACCCGGTGCCGGTGATTCCCGCCGGCCTGGCCGGCCTGTGGGGCTCGTGGACCTCCCATTGCAACGGCCCGGCACTGTCCAAACGGCCGCACCGCTTCCGGGCCCGGGTGGCACTCTATTTCGGCAAGCCGATTCCGCCCAGGCTAGCGCGGCGAGAGCGCCTGGAGGCGCAGGTGCGCGTACTCAAGGGCGAGGCGGACGGCTGGGCCTGCCGGCACAGCCTTGGCGCTCCCAGGCGCTGATCAGGGCTGACGCTGGCGGCTGCTTCGAACCGTCTGCCAGCAGCGCGCCGAGGTGATCAAATTGTCGCGTACCTCGATGATTTCCATGCGTACGCTACCGATCTGCAGGCAGGCTGGGCCGTCGGGGAAGGCTTCCAGGTGCTCGAGGATAAGGCCGTTGAGGGTCTTGGGGCCATCGGTGGGCAGCTTCCAGCCCAGGGTACGGTTGATGTCGCGGATGTTGGCGGTGCCGTCGATCACGTGGCTGCCGTCGTCCTGGCGATGGATCTCCTGGTCCTGCCCGGCCACGTCGGTGGTGAACTCGCCGACGATCTCCTCGAGAATGTCCTCCAGCGTGACCAGCCCCTCCACGTCGCCGTACTCGTCCACCACGATGCCGATGCGGCGTTTCTGCTTCTGGAAGTTGAGCAACTGGGTATGCAGCGGCGTCGACTCGGGAATGAAGTAGGGTTCGCGGGCCTCCTGCACGATCGAGGCCTTGGTCACCTCATCCCGGGACAGGAAGCGTGCCGCATTGCGCAGGTGCAGCATGCCGATGATGTTATTGATGTCGCCCTTGAACACCGGCAGGCGGGTGTGCTGGCTGGTGCGGATCTGGGTCAGGATGATCTCCAGCTCGTCGTCGAGGTCGATGCCCACCACCTCGTGGCGCGGCACCATGATGTCGTTGACGGTGACGTTCTCCAGATCGAGGATCGACAGCAGCATGGCCTGGTGGCGATGGGGGATCAGCGTGCCCGCCTCGTGCACCACGGTGCGCAGCTCGTCGCGGGTCAGGCTGTCGCCGCCCCCTTCGATGCTCTTGATGCCGGTCAGCTTGAGCAGGCCGTTGGAGATCGCATTGACCAGCCACACCAGCGGATAGAGCAGCTTGAGCAAGGGCTCCAATATCAGCGAGGCGGGGTAGGCGATGCGCTCCGGCTTGATCGCCGCATAGGTCTTGGGGCTGACCTCGGCGAAGATCAGGATCACGATGGTGAGCAGCAGCGGGGCGATGGCGGGGCCGGTGACCTCGCCGAAGAAGTGGATGGCCAGCACGGTGGCGATGGCGGCGGCCAGATTGTTGACCAGGTTGTTGCCGATCAGGATCACGCCGATCAGCCGGTCCGGGCGCGCCAGCAGCCGCAGGACCCGACGAGCTCGACTGTCGCCGCCGTTGGCTTCGTGATTGAGCCGATAGCGGTTGATCGACATCATGCCGGTCTCGGAGCTCGAGAAGAAAGCGGAAAGGCAGATGAGCAGGAAAAGCAGGCCGAACAGCAATCCCACTGGGAAGTCGTCGCTCAAGGTCGTTGGATCCTCGCTGGCGTGTCAGCCCCGTTTGTAGGGATTCGCTCCGGCAGTGTCAAGGCGACCTGCGCTTCAGGTGCGGTTGAGGATGACTTCGAGCACGAACTTGCTGCCGAAATAGGCCAGTAGCAGTACGGCGCAGCCGCCCAGGGTCCAGCGTACGGCGCGCATGCCGCGCCAGCCCAGAATGTGATGACTGACCAGCAGGATGGCGAAGATCACCCAGGCCGCCAGCGAGAGGATGGTCTTGTGGGCCAGGTGCTGGGCGAACATACTCTCGACGAAGGCGAAGCCGCTTAGGATCGACAGGGTCAGTAACGCCATGCCGGCCCAGATCAGCTCGAACAGCACCCGCTCCATGGTGGTCAGCGGCGGCAATACCTGTACCACGCCGCGGGTATGGTGGTGGCGCAGGGCATGATTCTGCAGCCCCAGCAACACCGCCTGACAGGCAGCGATGAAGAGAACGCCGAAGGCGAGTGCCGAGCTCATGGCGTGCAGGGCGATGCCCGGGGTCATGCCACCGGTGCGCTCCGGGCTCGGCAGGCCAACGGCCAGCAGCAGGGCGATGCCAGAGATCGGAAACAGTCCGACGGCCACGCTCAGCACCGGCTTGGCCAGGCTCACGCCGAGCAGCAGCATGACCATGATGGCGGTCAGCATCACCGCGCTGGTGGAGAGGCCGGGCATCAGGCCGGGGCTCTGGTCGATCAGCTTGAAGGCCACCGGCAGATGAAACAGCAGCCCCATCAGACCCAGCACGCGAACCAGAGCCGGACGCTGCGGCACGCGCCGCAGCAGCGTGAGCCCTTGCCAGGAGGCTGCGCCCAGATAAAGGATGAAGGCCATGAGGGCCAGGGGAAGCGCCTGCATCAGTGTCGTCCGTGCGCCGTCGCCAGCGTCAGTGCCTCTCGGGTGGATGAAGTCTGCCGAGGCCACTATACCCAATCCTCGCTGCGGCGCACAGCCGTGGACGGGGAGCGCATGCATGGAGACTGACCGCCGCAGCGCGTATAATGTCGCCCAGACTCTTCAAACCGCTTTATCAGGGCTGTTTCCTCAGCGTGCGCCAGCGTGTCACCACCTATGTGACCCCTTGTCGCAGATGCCTCCCGAACTCCGTGAGGCATCGCCCCGAGCCGACAGCCTGACAGCCGGAGTGGCTTATGTTCCAGAACCTCAGCGAGCGCCTTTCCCAGACGCTCAAGTCCATCAAGGGTCAGGCACGCCTGACCGAGGACAACATCAAGGACACCCTGCGTGAAGTGCGCCGGGCGCTGCTTGAGGCCGACGTCGCCCTGCCGGTGGTCAAGGCCTTCATCGAGCGCGTGCGCGAGCGCGCTGTGGGCCAGGAAGTATCGAAGAGCCTCTCGCCGGGGCAGCAGTTCGTCAAGATCGTCCAGCAGGAGCTCGAGGCGATCATGGGCGAGGCCAACGAAGGGCTCTCGCTCAAGGGCTCCCCTGCGGTAGTGCTGATGGCCGGCCTGCAGGGTGCGGGCAAGACCACCTCGGTGGCCAAGCTGGCGCGCTTTCTCAAGGAGCGTGAGAAGAAGAAGGTGCTGGTAGTTTCCGCCGACGTCTATCGCCCGGCAGCCATCGACCAGCTCGAGACCCTGGCCGGTGAGGTCGGGGTCGACTTCTTCCCCTCGCGCAGCGACCAGAAGCCGGTGGCCATCGCCGAGGCGGCGATCAAGCACGCCAAGATCCAGTTCCATGACGTGGTGCTCGTCGACACCGCCGGCCGCTTGGCCATCGACGAGGCCATGATGGCCGAGATCGCCGAGCTGCACCGCACCTGCCAGCCGCAGGAAACCCTGTTCGTGGTCGACGCCATGACCGGTCAGGACGCCGCCAACACGGCCAAGGCGTTCCACGAGGCGCTGCCGCTGACCGGCGTGATCCTGACCAAGGCCGACGGCGACGCCCGCGGCGGTGCTGCGCTGTCGGTGCGCCACATCACCGGCAAGCCGATCAAGTTCATGGGTGTGGGCGAGAAAATCGACGCCCTGGAGCCCTTCCACCCGGATCGGGTGGCATCGCGCATCCTCGGCATGGGCGACGTACTGTCGCTGATCGAGGAGGCCGAGCGCACGGTCGACAAGAAGAAGGCCGAACAGCTCGCCAAGAAAGTCAAGAAGGGCGAGGGCTTCGACCTCGAGGACTTCCGCGACCAGCTGCAGCAGCTCAAGAAAATGGGCGGCATGGGGGGGCTACTCGGCAAGCTGCCGGGCATGGGGCAGATGGCCGAATTGGCCCAGGGGCCCGGTCCCGAGAAGGAGCTGGGCAAGCTCGAGGCGCTGATCAACTCGATGACGCCTCAGGAACGGCGCAAGCCCGAGATCATCAACGGCTCGCGCAAGCGCCGTATCGCTGCCGGTGCAGGCCTCCAGGTGCCCGATCTCAACCGTCTGCTCAAGCAGCACAAGCAGATGCAGAAGATGATGAAGAAGGCAGGCAAGAAAGGCGGCATGCAGAAGATGATGCGCGGCATGTCCGGCATGATGGGCGGTGGCGGCCCGGGTGGCCCCGGCGGCGGGATGGGCGGCATGGGCGGCCCCGGCGGCTTCCCCTGGCGCTGAGCCGCACTGTGGCTTACGCAGTGAGGGGCAGAGAGGGGCGATTCCATGGGCAGTGCCCGAGAGGCTCGAAAAAGGGTTTCAAAGCGGGGCTGATTTCCGTAGAATGCTGCGTCTTCATGGCAGGACCGTGGCAATGCCCGGCTGCACGCTTGTAAAAGCACTTGCAAAGAAAGTGACCGAATGACGCGAAAGCGGGTCCACGGACCCGCTTTCCTGGCAGAAGCCGAGTACCCTGGCCGTTCGCCGGGGCCGGCGCATCGGTATTAAACGTAACCTCAACCGAAGGATAGTCAACGCCATGGTTACCATTCGTCTGGCACGTGGTGGCGCCAAGAAGCGTCCCTTCTACCACCTGACCGTGACCGATTCACGCAACTCCCGCGACGGCCGTTTCATCGAGCGTCTGGGCTTCTTCAACCCGATCGCTCGCGGTCAGGAAGAGCGCCTGCGCGTCGATCTGGACCGCGTTGCTCACTGGCAGGACCAGGGCGCACAGATGTCCGACCGCGTGGCCGAACTGGTCAAGGAAGCCCGCAAGCAGGCCTGAGCCTGTGCAGTTCGGTGATGTCATGAGCGAGCAGGCCGCACGCAGCGAACGCGACGACCATGTAGTGCTGGGCAAGTTGACCAGCCCCTACGGCGTCAAGGGCTGGCTCAAGGTCTACTCCCATACCGGCCCGATGGACGGCATCCTCGAGTACTCCGAGTGGGTGCTGCGCCAGGGTGGCACCCTGAGTCGCCATCGTCTGCTGCAGGGGCGGCGTCACGGCAAGGGCCTGGTGGCCCTGCTGGAAGGCGTCGATTCGCGCGAGGCCGCCGAGCGCGTGTCAGGTGCCGAAATCCTGCTGCCCAAGACCGAGCTGCCACAGCTCGAAGGCGACGAATACTACTGGCACCAGCTCGAAGGGCTCACGGTCGTGACTCGCGAGGGTACGGTGCTGGGGCGTGTCGCTTATCTGTTCGAAACCGGCGCCAACGACGTGCTGGTGGTCAGGGGCAACCCGCAGGGGGAGCCGCCGGCCATCGACGATCGTGAGCGTCTGCTGCCCTTCCTGCCCGACGAGGTGATTGTCGAGGTGGATCTGGCGGGTGGCACCATGACCGTCGACTGGGACCCGGACTTTTGAGCCTCGAGACAGAGGCCGGGGCGAGCGCAGCACCGGACATGTGGGTCGGTGTGGTATCGCTGTTTCCCGAGATGTTCGAGGCCATCGCCCGGCACGGTGTCACCGGGAGAGCGGTCAGCCAGGGGCGAGTGGCGCTGGAGTTCTGGAACCCGCGCGACTACGCCACCGACAGGCATCGCACCGTGGACGACCGGCCCTATGGTGGCGGCCCCGGCATGCTGATGAAGGTCGACACCCTGCGCGCGGCCATCCATGCCGCTCGTCAGCGGGCGAGCGAGGCCACCGGCCAGCGCCCCAGGGTCATCTACCTGTCGCCCCAGGGGCGCAGGCTCGACCAGCAGGGTGCCCGCGAGCTGGCTTGCGGCCCCCCGCTGGTGGTGGTGGCCGGGCGCTACGAAGGTATCGATGAGCGCATCGTGGAGAGCGACATCGATGAAGAGTGGTCGATCGGCGACTATGTGCTCAGCGGCGGTGAGCTGCCGGCCATGGTACTGATCGACGCCGCGGCAAGACTGGTTCCCGGTGTGCTGGGACATCAGGACTCCGCGGTCGAGGACTCCTTCAATGAGGGGCTGCTGGACTGCCCGCACTATACGCGCCCCGAAGAGATCGACGGGCGGCGGGTGCCGGAGGTGCTGCTCAGCGGCCATCATGGCGAGATCCGACGTTGGCGGCTCAAGCAGTCGCTGGGGCGGACCTGGCTGAGGCGCCCCGACCTGCTGGAAGGCAGGACGTTGAGCGCCGAGCAGCAGAAGCTGCTCGAGGAGTTCATCGAAGAATACGCCCTGTCAGGTGACAGGGCGGAGGTGCAGGGCGCGAGGCGCTGAGCCCTGGGGGCCATGCATCGTGGACCTGCGTCACCCATCATCTCCCGCGCTCTCGAGTCAGGCTCGGGCGCCGGGATCACGCGCCGCCGTTTATTTGCAAGGAGCGGCGGCGCCGAATAGTGAGGAGTTTTGTCATGAGCAGCAAGAACAAGGTGATCCAGGCGCTCGAAGCCGAGCAGATGAGCAAGCAGGTGCCGGATTTCGCCCCGGGTGACACCGTGATCGTGCAGGTCAAGGTCAAGGAAGGCAACCGTGAGCGTCTGCAGGCCTTCGAAGGCGTGGTGATCGGCAAGCGCAACCGCGGCCTGAACTCCGCCTTCACCGTGCGCAAGATCTCCCACGGCGTGGGCGTCGAGCGTACCTTCCAGACCTACAGCCCGCTGGTCGACTCCGTCGAGGTCAAGCGTCGCGGCGACGTGCGCCAGGCCAAGCTGTACTACCTGCGTGAGCGCAGCGGCAAGTCTGCCCGTATCAAGGAAAAGCTGTCGTAACGAAAGCGTGCGCGGGTCGTGCCTGAGTCCGGCCCGCTCGTGGTTTCGTTATGCCGCAAGCCCCGCCACCGCTCACGCGGGGCGGGGCTTCGTCGTTTCAGGCCATGCCTGCGCATGGGTTCCAGGCCTGCGTATGGTTTCCAGATCTGTGTATGGAGAATAGGGCATGCCCCATGACGCCCGATCCCTGACCCTGATCGAGACCTTCATCGACGCTCTGTGGCTCGAGCGCGGGGCGAGCGAGCACACGCTCTCGGCCTATCGACGCGATCTCGAGGCCTGGGCGGGATGCTTGGACGAGGCGGGCGGCGACCTGCTGGCACCGGACCAGACGCTGTTGCCCGCCTGGCTCGACGAGCGGCGCAGCGCCGGCTACCAGCTGCGCAGCAATGCCCGGTTGCTCTCCAGTCTGCGCGGCTTCTATCGCTGGGCGCTGGCCGAGGGTCGCATCGAGCGCGACCCGCTGGCCGAAGTGCGCCTGCCGCGGGTACGGCCCAATCTGCCGGACACCCTCGACGAGGACGAGGTGGAGCGCTTGCTGGCGGCGCCGGATCTCGGTACCGATCTTGGTCTGCGCGACCGCGCCATGCTCGAGGTGCTGTATGGCTGCGGCCTTCGAGTGTCGGAGCTGGTGGGGCTCAGCGTGGATGCCGTCAACCTGCGTCAGGGCGTGGTGCGGGTGCGCGGCAAGGGCGACAAGGATCGGCTGGTCCCGCTGGGGGAGGAGGCCGTACACTGGCTGACACGCTACATGCGCAGTGCCCGTGGGGCGCTGATGAACGACGCGACACGCCCCGCGCTTTTTCCCGGACGTGGCGACAACTGCATGACACGCCAGACCTTCTGGCACCGGATCAAGGCCCATGCGCGCACGGCGGGAATCACGCGACCGCTGTCGCCGCATACGCTGCGGCACGCGTTCGCCACGCATCTATTGAATCATGGAGCCAATCTGCGTGTCGTACAGCTGCTGCTCGGTCACAGCGATCTGTCGACCACGCAGATCTACACCCACGTTGCGCAGGCGCGACTCGAAGCCCTGCACGCCGACCATCATCCTCGAGGCTGAATCATGATCGCGTTAACCCATCGTCTAGCCGGCTCCCTGTTCGCCCTGGCCGTTCCTCTGGCGTCGCTGCTGCTGCCTGCCGCTGCCTGGGCCGGTGCTGCCGAGCGACTGGCCGAACGGCTGGAAGTCAACGGCCAGCCCATGCCGGTTGCCAGCGTGCACGAGACCCCGGTGCCGGGCTTCTATCTGGTACGCCTGGAGACCGGCGAGGCCTTCTACAGCGACGCCGAAGGCAAATACTTCCTGGTCGGCGATCTCTACGAGAACGGCCAGGGTGGGCTGACCAATCTCACCGAGCAGTCACGCAACGTCGAGCGGACCGAGCAGCTTGCCAACGTGCCGGAGAGCGAGCGTGTCGTGTTCCGCGGCACGGCGGAAAAGCAGGCCGAGATCTTCGTCTTCACCGATACCACCTGCCCCTACTGCCGCCAGTTCCACGAAGAGGTGCCGACACTCAACGAGATGGGCATCGAGGTGCACTATCTGGCCTTTCCACGTGCCGGCATGAACTCCCAGGGCGCGCGGATTCTCGAGCAGATCTGGTGCGACGGCAACCCGACCGAGGCGATGAACGCGAGCAAGCGACAGGAAACGCTGTCGGGCGGCACCGACTGCGACAATCCGGTCGAGGCACAGTATCATCTGGGCATGACCGTGGGCGTGCAGGGAACACCGGCCATCGTGCTGCCCGATGGGCGGCTGGTGCCGGGCTACGTGCCCGCCGAGCGCCTGGCCGACATGCTCGGCCTGGCGGAATGAGGGCAGACCAAGAGCTGCCGAAGGTAAGTTAAACGCTGACACCATCATGGGAGCAGGACATTGAAACCGGTGAGAGTGGGAATCTGTGGTTTGGGTACCGTCGGTGGCGGCACCTTCAACGTGCTGACGCGCAACGCCGACGAGATTGCGCGGCGTGCCGGCCGCCCGATCATCATCGAGCAGGTGGCGCTGCGCAGCACCAACCCTGAGTGCGACCTCACCGGGATCAAGACCACCAACGACGTCTTCGAGGTGGCCCGTAACCCGGATATCGACGTGCTGGTCGAGGTGCTGGGTGGCTACGACGTTCCCCGCGAGCTGGTGCTCACCGCCATCGCCAACGGCAAGCACGTGGTCACCGCCAACAAGGCGCTGATCGCGGTACACGGCAACGAGATCTTCCAGGCCGCCCACGAGCAGGGCGTGATCGTCGCCTTCGAGGCCGCGGTGGCCGGTGGCATTCCGGTGATCAAGTCGCTGCGTGAGGGCCTGGGCGCCAACCGTATCGAATGGGTGGCGGGCATCATCAACGGTACCGGCAACTACATCCTGACCCATATGCGCAGCGAAGGGCGCGCCTTCGAGGACGTGCTGGCCGAGGCCCAGGCGCTGGGTTATGCCGAGGCCGACCCCACCTTCGACGTCGAAGGCATCGATGCCGCCCATAAGCTGACCATCCTGGCCTCCATCGCCTATGGCGTACCGCTGCAGTTCGAGAAGGTCTACACCGAGGGCATTTCCCGGGTCACCGCCGACGACGTCGAGCAGGCCGACAACCTGGGCTATACCATCAAGCACCTGGGTATCTCCAAGCGCACCGAGCATGGACTCGAACTGCGCGTGCATCCGACCCTGATCCCCAAGGAGCGGCTGCTGGCCAATGTGCACGGGGTCAAGAACGCCATCGCCATCATGGGCGACGCCGTGGGGCCGACCCTCTACTACGGCGCCGGCGCAGGCTCCGAACCCACCGCCTCGGCGGTGGTGGCCGACCTGCTCGACGTGGCCCGCGACATCACCACCGATCACCACTACCGCGTGCCCTACCTGGCCTTCAGCGGTATCGGCGAGGACGATGGCGGTCTGCCGATCCTGTCCATCGAGGACATCGTCACTGCCTACTATCTGCGCCTGCTGGCGGTGGACCGCCCGGGCGTGCTGGCGCGGGTGGCTACCATCCTCTCCGAGCAGGGCATCTCCATCGAGGCGCTGGTGCAGAAGGAGGCCACCGAGGGCGAACTGGTGCCGATCATCCTGCTGACTCACAGCTGCCGCGAGAAGCACATGAACGAGGCGATCCGTCAGATCGAGTCGATGGCCGACATCGCCGGACCGGTCACGCGGATCCGCGTCGAATCGCTGGACGAGCAGGAGTAAGGGCATGCGCTACATCAGTACCCGCGGGCAGGCGCCTGCGCTCTCTTTCGAAGAGGTCGTGCTGACCGGCATGGCCAGCGATGGCGGTCTCTACGTGCCGGAAACCATTCCGCAGCTCTCCCGTGAAGAGCTTGCCGGCATGGCTGGGCTCTCCTATGCCGAGATCGCCTTTCGCGTGATGCGGCCGTTCGTCAACGGCGAGATCGACGACGAGACCTTCCGCGGCATCGTGCGTGACGCCTACGCCACCTTCAGTCACGACGCCGTGGTGCCGCTCAACCAGCTCGACGCCAACCACTTCCTGCTGGAGCTGTTCCACGGCCCCACACTGGCCTTCAAGGACGTCGCCCTGCAGCTGCTGGGGCGTATCCTCGATCACTTCCTGGTCAAGCGCGGCGAGCGCGCGGTGATCATGGGCGCCACTTCCGGCGATACCGGCTCGGCGGCCATCGAAGGCTGTCGCCACTGCGACAACCTCGACATCTTCATCCTGCACCCGCACAACCGGGTCTCCGAGGTGCAGCGTCGCCAGATGACCTCGGTGCTGGCCGACAACGTCTTCAACATCGCCATCGAGGGCAACTTCGACGACGCCCAGGCGATGGTCAAGGCCAGCTTCGCCGACCAGGGCTTCCTCGATGGCACCCGCCTGGTCGCGGTGAACTCGATCAACTGGGCGCGCATCATGGCCCAGATCGTCTACTACGTGGCCGCTGGCGTGGCGCTGGGTGCGCCGCACCGTCAGGTCAGCTTCTGCGTGCCCTCGGCCAACTTCGGCAACGTCTTCGCCGGCTACATGGCCTACCGCATGGGGCTGCCGGTCAAGCAGTTCATCATCGCCACCAACGCCAACGACATCCTGCACCGCACCATCGCCGCCAACGACTTCTCCAAGCAGGAGCTCAAGGCGACCCTGGCGCCCTCCATGGATATCGTGGTGTCGTCCAACTTCGAGCGCTTGCTGTTCGAGGCCTACGAACGCGACGGTGCCGCCGTGGCTGCGCTGCTCGAGCGCTTCCAGTCCGAGCCCACGGCGCTGGCGGATGCGCCACTGGAGCGGCTGCGGGCGTTGTTCGCCAGCCATAGCGTCGACGATGCCACCATACTCGAGGTGATCCGCGAGGCGCACCACCGTACCAAGGAGGTGCTCGACCCGCACACCGCTACCGGTTACCGTGCCGCCGAGCGGGCTCGGGCCGACGCCGAGACGCCGATGATCACCCTGGCCACGGCCCACCCGGCCAAGTTTGCCGAGGCGGTGGTCAAGGCGGGCTTCCCCGGTGTGCCGCTGCCGCCGCACATGGACGATCTGCTGGAGCGCGAGGAACGTTACACCGTGCTGCCGGCGGAGCTGGCGAAGGTGCAGGCGTTCGTGGCCGAGAACCGGAGGTAAGCACCTTCGTTGACCGTCGCTGGCTGGCTCGGAGCTATGCCGGCGACAGGTCTTCGAGGAGGCGCTGTGAACCCATCCCTGGGCGCTATATTTGCCATCCATGGCAAATAACCTCCTCTACGACCTGTCACCTGCGCTCCTCGCTTCGAGGCAGCCCGAGCGGTGAACGGTGCCCTGCTCTCCTCGCATCGAGGCAGCCCGAGCGGTGGTCAGTGTCGGCGAAGATAGGCCCGGCGCCACTCGATGCCCATTAGCCGGCCGCAAAACCCGTCATGCAACAGGAGCCACGCTTGGACGCGACCGCGCCGCCCAATCTGCACGCCCGACTCAAGCCGCGGCTGTTGCTGCGCCCACGCAACGAGGCTCTCTACGCCCGCGCGCTCAGCGAGGGGCTGACCGAGCTGCAGGCCCGGGTGCTGGCCGGTCGCCTGACTGACTACGAGGGTGAGTTGGCACCGCTGACTCAGCCCAGCCTGCGCTATCTCGAACATCCGGAGCGCCTGGCCGACGGTCGTCGCGCCGCCGAGCGCATCGCTACCGCCGTGGCCGAAGGCGAGCACATCGGCATCCTCACCGACTACGACGTCGACGGCATCACCTCCCACGTGGTCATCCGACGTACCCTGGTGGAGCTCTTCGGCGTACCGGAGTCGCGCCTGCACAGTCTGATCGGCCATCGTATCCACGACGGCTACGGCATCAGCCTGCCGCTGGTGGAGCGTACGCTCGGGCTCTCGCCGCGGCCGACGCTGGTGATTACCGCCGACTGCGGCAGCTCCGACGAGCCGCGCATCGCTCGGCTCAAGGCGGAGGGTATCGACGTGGTGGTGAGCGACCATCACGCCCTGCCGGTGGAAGGGCCGCCGCCCTCGGCTCATGCCGTGGTGAACCCGACACGCGACGACTGCCAGTACCCCGACCGCACCATTGCCGGCTGCATGGTGGCCTGGCTGGTCATGTCGCTGACGCGCAGCGTGCTGGTGGAGTGGGGCGTGATTCCCGAGGCCACGCCCAAGCTCTCCGCCTGGCTCTCCTACGTCGCCTTGGGCACCGTGGCCGACTGCGTGTCGCTGGGCGCGAGCCCGGCCAATCGCGCCGTGGTCAGCCATGGGCTGACGTTGATCAACCGCATGGAGGCCGCCTGCTGGCGTGCCATGGCCACCCGCCTGGGCGATGACAGCGTGCCGTTCTCCGCCGAGACCCTGGCCTTCCAGATGGGGCCGCGCATCAACGCCCGCTCACGCCTCGACGACCCCTACGCGGCGCTGCACTTCATGCTGGCAGGGGATGACACCACAGCGATACGCCATTTGCAGACGCTGGACGACGACAATCAGTCACGCAAGGCGATCGAGGCGGAAATGGTGGAAGAGGCCCGGGCTCTGGCCCTGCCTCAGCTCGAGGCCGACCGGCCGGCGCTGATCGTCTATCTGGAAAGCGGTCATCCGGGGGTGCAGGGCATCGTCGCCTCGCGCCTGGTGCAGGCCTTCGGCCGGCCTGCGTTGGTGCTGACGCCAGCGGCGGCGCCCGGCATGCTCACTGGCTCGGGACGTTCCATCGAGGCGCTGCACCTGCGCAATGCGCTGCAGCGCGCCCATGAGCTGGCGCCCGAGGCGCTGCCGCGCTTCGGTGGGCATCGCGGCGCAGCAGGTGTCGGCGTGCCGGTGGAGCGGCTGGAAACGTTCCGGTCAGTCCTGCTGCAAGCGGTGAGCGAGCAGTTGGGAGAGGCCGAGCTGTTCCCTCATGTCTTCACCGACGGGGCACTTGCCCCCGACCAGCTACGACTGACCACCCTGCTCGAGCTCGAGGCGCTGGGCCCCTACGGGCGCGAGTTCGACGCGCCGCTGTTCGATGGGGAGTTCCTGATCGAGTCGATACGTGCCGTGGGCGCCGAGGGCAATCACCTCTCGATGCATCTCTCATCGGGTGCGACGAGTCTCAAGGCGATCTGGTTTCGCGCTCTCACGCCGGGAGAATTGCCCGCCTTCGGCCTGGGCGATTGGTTGCGCTGCGCCTATCGGCTCAATCGCAATCGCTGGCGGGGCCAGGAGTCGCTGCAGCTGATGATCGAGTATGCCGAGCCGCTCCACCATCCCAAGGAATCGTGAATGGATCCACAAGATCTTCCCACCGATCCCCATCGCCCCTACGAGGACGTGATGGCGATGCTGGTGGGCACGCTGTTCGTCGCCCTCGGCGTCAGCTTCTATACCCAGGCGCTGCTGCTCACCGGCAGTACCGCCGGCATGGCCTTCTTGATGCAGTACGCCACCGGCTGGCGCTTCGGGGTGTGGTTCTTCCTCATCAACCTACCGTTCTACTACCTGGCGGTGAAGCGCATGGGCTGGTCGTTCACCCTGCGCACCTTCGTCGCCATCGCCCTGGTGTCGCTGTTCTCCGAGCTCACCGGCAAGTGGGTCGTTTTCGACAGCCTCGATCCACTCTACGCCTCGCTGATGGGAGGCAGCCTGATCGGCATCGGCATGCTGGTGCTGTTCCGCCACCGCACCAGCCTCGGTGGCATCAACATCCTGGCGCTCTATCTCCAGGCCCGCTACGGCCTGCGCGCCGGCTACGTGCAGCTCGGCATCGACGGGCTGATCATGCTCGCCGCCTTCCTGGTGCTGCCGGCCGACAGAGTGGCGCTCTCGGTGCTCGGTGCGGTGGCGCTGAACCTGATCATTGCCCTAAATCACAAGCCCGGCCGCTATATGGGCGTGAGCTAAAAAGCGGCTTCGCTCGCCGACTTTTCGGTGGGTATCGCTCTTGTCAGTAATTCGGCCAGACGCCCGGCGTGGCCAACTCGATGAGGTGCCCATCGGGGTCGCGGAAGTAGAGGCTCTCACCGCCGCGGGGCCAGTGGGTGCGCCCTTCGATGGCCACGCCATGGTCATCCAACTGGCGCTCCCAGGCGGCCAGCTCCTCGGTGGCGATGGCGAAGGCGACATGCACCCGCCCCTTGCCGTCATGGGGCGGGATGGTGCCCATCTCGTTGGGCAGCACCACGGTTTGCAGCGTCTCGCCCTGCAGGAACAGCAGCAGCACTGAGCCGGCACCGGCATCGTAAGCGGTGAATCGATGATCGGCATTGAAGGGCACGAGGCCCATCACGCCTTCGAAGAAGACCCGCGCCCGGTCCATGTCGTCGACGTAGAGTGCGGTCTCCAGTACGCCGTTGAGCTTGGGCATGGCCATCACTCCCTCTGGCATATGCTTTCAGCTTAGCAGGTGCTGTCGACCGTCCGGCTTAGCGGCGCCACCAGAACCACCACACGATAAGAGCGATCAGCGCCAGGCCGGCGAGGTTGACGATCCAGCTCATGGCAGCATCTCCTCTGTTCGTGCCGGTGCTGCCTGACGCCCGGAGCGGATATCGCCACGGGTCTTGAGCAGCCGCAGCCGGTTGGCATTGCTGACTACCGTGATCGAGGAGAGCGACATGGCCGCCCCGGCGATCATGGGTGAGAGCAGCATGCCGGTGAAGGGGTAGAGCACCCCGGCAGCGATGGGAATGCACACCACGTTGTAGCCGAAGGCGCCCACCAAGTTCTGCTTGATGTTGCGCAGGGTCATGCGGCTGATCTCGATGGCATCGGCGATGCCATGCAAGGAGCTGCGCATCAACGTGATGCCGGCGCTCTCGATAGCCACGTCGGTGCCCTGGCCGATGGCGAAGCCGACATTGGCCCGGGCCAGCGCCGGGGCGTCGTTGATGCCGTCGCCGACCATGCCGACCACCTCGCCGGCCTGCTGCAGACGCTCGATCTCGGCGTGCTTGTCCTCAGGCAAGAGCCCGGCGCGGAAGTCGTCGATGCCCACCTCGCGGGCGATGGCCGCCGCAGTGTGCTTGTTGTCGCCGGTGAGCATCACCACCTTGAGGCCGTCGGCCTGCAGTCGCTTGACCGCCTCCACGGTGTCGGCCCGCAGTGGGTCGCTGATGCCGAACAGCGCGGTCAGCCTGCCCGCCACGGCGAGATAGACCACAGTACGCGCCTTCTGCTCGAGATCGCGAGCCAGTTCGTCTGCGGCACTGAGCGCGATGCCGGCCTCCCTCAGCAGCCGGGTATTGCCCAGCAGCAGCGCTTCTCCGCCAGGCCCGGTGGCCTTGACGCCGCCCCCGGTGACGCTGTCGAAGCCGCTGATGTCGGCGGCCACGGCGCCGGCCTGTTCGGTGTGCTGCAACAGGGCGGCTGCCAGAGGATGCTCCGAGCCGCGCTCCAGCGCCGCCACCAGTCCCAGCAGGGTCGACTCGTCGTTTTCGAGGAAGTGCACTTCGGTGACTCGCGGCTTGCCCTCGGTCAGGGTGCCGGTCTTGTCCACCACCAGGGTGGTGAGGCGGCTGGCCGTCTGCAGCGCTTGGCCGTTTCTCACCAGTACGCCATGCTCGGCGGCCTTGCCCACGCCGATCATGGTCGAGATGGGCGTGGCCAGCCCCAGGGCGCAGGGGCAGGCGATGATCAACACCGTGGTGGCGGTGACCAGCATGTGGATCAGCCGCGGCTCGGCACCGAAGTTGAACCAGGCCAGTGCCGTGATTACGGCGATGATCATCACCGCAGGCACGAAAATGCTCGATACCTTGTCGGCCAGCTCGCCGATGGGCGGACGCGAGTTCTGGGCCAGGGCCACCTGTTCGGTGATCTGACCCAGGCGCGTGTCGCTCCCCACGCGGGTGGCGCGATAGACCAGGCCGCCGCGACCGTTCACCGTGCCGGCGTTGACCTCGTCGCCTTCGCCCTTGGCCACCGGTAGTGGCTCGCCGGTGAGCATCGACTCGTCGATATGACTGCTACCACTGCTCACCACGCCATCCACCGGCAAGCGTTCGCCGGGGCGCACGCGGATATGGTCGCCTTCGCGTACCGCTTCGATGGGCAGCTCGCGCTCGTCCCCATTGCGGATCACCCGCGCCGTGCGGCTCTGCAGGTCGAGCAGGCGCTTAAGCGCCTCGCTGGTACGCCCGCGGGCGCGCAGCTCCAGGGCGTTGCCCAGCAGCACCAGGCCGATGATCATCGCCGAGGCCTCGAAGTAGATGCCGTGGGCCACCGCCGGCAGCCAGGGGGCGAAGGCCACCACCGCCATGGAGTAGAGCCAGGCGGTGCCCGTGCCCATGGCGATCAGGGTGTCCATGTTGGCCTGATGGTGCTTGAAATTCTTCCAGGCGTTGACGAAGAAGTGGCGGCCGGGGCCCACCAGTATCGCCAGCGTCAGCAGGCCGATCACCAGCCAGTAGAGCCGCCCCATGCCCATCGGGTGAGGATGGTAGACGAACATGCTGGCCATCAGCGGTACCGCCAGTGCCAGCGACCAGAAGCTTCCACGCAGGCGGCGCCGATAGGTCTCGGCATCCTTGGCGGTGCGGGCTTCCTCGGCCTGGCGCAGGTCGACGATGGGTTCGGCGTCGTAGCCCGCGGCCTGCACGGCCTTCACCAGTGCCTCGGCATCGATACGACCGTGCACCTGGGCCACGCGGGTGCCGAAGTTCACCGATGCCGTGGCCACGCCCGGGGTGCGCTCCAGCGCCTGCTGCACGCTCTTCACGCAGCTGGCGCAGGTCATGCCCGAGATCGCCAGACGGTAGGTCGTGCCGCCTTCGCGGCGGGGGGCGTCGGCACTATCGGCCGGCGGTGTGGCAGCCCCGGCCTGAGGCGGATAGCCGGCCTGGGCCAGCGCGCCGTCGAGGCGTTCGACATCCAGGGAGGAATGCACCACCAGACGTTTCTCGGCGGGAAAGCCGGTGACCTCGGCCTCGGGGTCGAGAGCCTGGATCGCCTCGCGCATGCGCTTCACGCAGTTCTGGCAGTTCATGCCCGGTACGCTGCGCTCGAGATGGAGCTGGCTCATGTTGATCGTTCCTCGCCGACTCGGGAACAGTGGGAAGGCGCCGCCTCGGGAAAGCTTTCGATCAGGCGGCACAGGCTATGGCCGTCGGGGGTACCGTCGGGCATCTCGGCCCAGGCGTCGAGCGCCTGTTCCATGCGTGCTGCCAGCGCTTCCAGCTCGCGGATGCGGGCACGGATCTGCGGCAGCCGGCTGGCCAGCAGGTCGCGCACCATGGGGCAGGGCGAGTCGCCCTGATCGGCATGGGCCAGGATGTCGCCGATCTCGGCTACGCTGAAGCCCAGTGTGCGGGCACGCTGGATGAAGCGCAGCCGTTCGAGATCGGCCTGGTCGAACAGCTGATAGCCGTTGTCGGGGTCGCGCTGGGGATGCAGCAGGCCTTCCCGTGTGTAGTGACGCACCGTCTCGGCGGTGACCTCGGCCCGCCGGGCCAGCTCGCTGACTTTCATGATGGATCTCCTGGGAGATAGGGATCATGTCAGCAGTGTAAAACCTTTGGGTTACACAAAGGTCAAGCGTGCACGCAGCGCCTCGAGAGGTGGGCTTGCTGCAACGCACAAAGGAAAAGTTCAATGGTTTACGCTAAAACTCAACTAAAGTATTACGCCATATGGCATTAAAACGAACGTTTGGCCTTGAATCGAACGGATGTTTGGCGAAAACTGGCTTGGTAGGGCACCGCTCCGCTGAGGACGGAACAATAACCAGCGCCAGCTCGTATCTGGAAGAGGACGTCGAGACATGCAGAACAAGTTCAACAGGATTACTTGGGCCGTGGCCATCGCCGCTGCCGCCTTCGCCAGCCAGGCCAACGCCGGCGGTTACCAGATCAACGAGCAAAGCGTCAGCGGCCAGGGCTATGGCCATGCCGGACGGAGCTCCAACGTCAACGATGCCACCATCGTCTTCGGCAACCCGGCGGGCATGTCGTTCCTCGACCGTGCCCAGCTCACCGCCGGTGGTACTTACCTGAACGTTAACAGCCGCATTCGCAACGCACGGTCGGACTCCTCGATTGATGGGGCAGCTGCAGGGCTCCCGGTGGCTCCAGGTGATGTACAGGTGCCGTTGGGCCCGATTGATGGCACCAATGATGGCGATATGGTCCCGGGAACCCTGATCCCCTTTGCTTTTTATGCCCATCCAGTCAATGAGCGGTTGGCCTTTGGCTTCGGTGTTTATGCTCCTTTCGGTTCCAAAACCGAGTATGAAGATACGTTCGAGGGGCGAAATTTTGGCAACTATACTGAGGTGAGGGTCATAAGTGCTCAACCTACGGTATCTTATCGGTTCAACGACCAGTGGTCGGTCGGCGTGGGTGTTACTTACAATCGCGTTGACGGCGAATTGGCAACCAGGATTCCTGGCACTCTTTTAGGTCGCCCCGGTGGACCAGACGGAGAGGTTCGGGTTGAAGGTGACGATGAGGCTTACGGTTATAATATCGGGGTGATGTATCAGCCGGTCCCTGAGACGACGTTTGGTCTGACTTACCGCTCAAAGGTTTCCTATACCTTGGAAGGCTCGTCTCGAGCGTCAGGTGGTGCTGAGGCATTGATTCCAAACCAGAATGCTTCTCTTGAGTTGACCACGCCAGAAACGGTCAACTTTTCTGTCACCCAGCAAATGTCAGATAGATTGAAGCTGATGCTCGGAGCCTCTTGGGCGCGCTGGAGCCGTTTCGAAGAGATCCGCATCGATGGTAGTCTCAACCCGGACCCCATTACCCAGGAGACTCAGAACTACTCCAATGCCTGGGCCTTTGGCGTTGGTGGTGAGTATCAGCTCAACCGGCAGCTGGCGCTTCGTGCCGGCGTCACTATAGACAATACACCAACCAGCGATGAGTTCCGCAGCGTGCGTATCCCATCTGATGATCGACGCATTTTCTCGATCGGTGCTGGCTGGAGTCCGACTGAAGATATTACCCTGGACTTCGCCTACTCATATCTGACCGAGCGTGGTACCACCATCGACAGGCAAAGAACGTTAGGGCCAATGGAGTTGGATTATGCTGCCGATTACAAAAACGAGGCCCACGGCTTCGGCGCTCAGCTGACCTATCGCTTCTGAGTCAGTCAAACGCTTGATGTGAGTCAGGCATTCGTTCAAGGCCCGGCAGCTGATGAGCTGCCGGGCCTTGTGCGCAGGGGCTGAGATTTTGAGGGCTAGTCTGGGATTGGCCTGCCGGTCGGCAAGGATGCGCCCCTGCGCCGAGTTCGCTACAATAAGCGCCTTTTCCGCGCCGTCCGCCCAGGGTTCGTATCCTTCGGCGGCGTCGTTACTCCCTAGCGAATCAGGCGAGCGAGCCCCATGCTGGAAACCAACCCCATTCACAACCTCATCAAGGACCTGGCCGAACGGACAGACGTCCTGAGGGGGTATCTTTGACTATGCCGAACGCAAGGATCGGCTAGAGGAAGTCTCCCGCGAGCTGGAAGACCCGAACGTCTGGAACGACCCCGAGTACGCCCAGAAGCTGGGCAAGGAGCGCGCCGCGCTGGAGCTGGTGGTCGAGACCATCGACGAGCTGGACCAGGGGCTGGCGGACAGCCGCGACCTGCTCGAGCTGGCCGAGATGGAGGAGGACGAGGACACCGTCGCCGAAGTTCGCAAGGAGCTCGACGGCCTGCAGGCGAGCCTAGAGAAACTCGAGTTCCGACGCATGTTCTCCGGTGAGATGGACGCCAACAACGCCTACCTCGACATCCAGGCCGGCTCCGGTGGCACCGAAGCCCAGGATTGGGCCAACATGCTGCTGCGCATGTACCTGCGCTGGTGCGAGCACCACGGCTTCAAGGCCGAGATCACCGAGCTTTCCGCCGGTGAGGTGGCGGGTATCAAGTCGGCCACGATTCACGTGCAGGGCGACCACGCCTTCGGCTGGCTGCGTACCGAGACCGGCGTGCACCGTCTGGTGCGCAAGAGCCCGTTCGACTCCGGTGGCCGTCGCCACACCTCGTTCGCCTCGGTGTTCCTGTCGCCGGAGATCGACGACAGCTTCGAGGTCGACATCAACCCGGCGGATCTGCGCGTCGACACCTACCGCTCCAGCGGCGCCGGCGGTCAGCACGTCAACACCACCGATTCCGCGGTGCGTATCACCCACGAGCCCACCGGCATCGTGGTGGCCTGTCAGAGCCAGCGCAGCCAGCACGCCAACCGCGACTTCGCCATGAAGCAGCTCAAGGCGAGGCTGTGGGAGCACGAGATGGAGAAGCGCAATGCCGCCAAGCAGGAGGCGGAAGACTCCAAGGCCGATATCGGCTGGGGCAGCCAGATCCGCTCCTACGTGCTCGACGACCAGCGCATCAAGGACCTGCGGACCGGTGTGCAGACCAGCAACTGCGACCGGGTGCTGGATGGCGATCTGGACGCCTTCATCGAAGCCAGCTTGAAGCAAGGCTTGTAAGCGGCACTAGCGTTTGCCGATACGGTAGAGCCCCTCGATTCGAGGCGTGAAATAACGCGCCTCTCTGGTCGAGGGGCGTCTTGTCTCGGTATCTTTCGAACGGATGAATCCAACAGGTAGCAACATGGCCAACCAGAGCTCCTCCCCGGAAAGCCCCCAGACCGACGAGAACCGTCTGATCGCCGAGCGTCGGGCCAAGCTGGCGGCACGCCGCGAGCGCGCCGCCGCCACCGGTGGCAGCGCCTTCCCCAACGACTTCCGCCGCGACAGCCTGGCGGCCGAGCTGATCGATGAGCTGGGCGAGAAGGACAAGGCCGAGCTGGAGGCGCTCGGCCGTCCGGCTGCGGTGGCCGGGCGCATCATGCGCAAGCGCGGCCCCTTCCTGGTGATCCAGGACCCCAGCGCCACGATTCAGCTCTACGTCGACAAGCAGGGCCTGCCGGAAGAGGTGCTCGAGGACATCAAGGGCTGGGACATCGGCGACATCGTCGCGGCCCGCGGCCCGGTGCACAAGTCGGGCAAGGGCGACCTCTACGTGATGATGGAAGAGGCCAAGCTGCTGACCAAGAGCCTGCGCCCGCTGCCGGACAAGTTCCACGGCCTGACCGACATGGAGGCGCGCTACCGCCAGCGCTACGTCGACCTGATCATGAACCCCGACTCGCGCAAGGTGTTCGAGACCCGCGCCGGGGTGATCAGCGCCATGCGTCGCTTCTTCGAGGAGCGCGGCTTCATGGAGGTGGAAACCCCCATGCTGCAGCCGATTCCCGGTGGTGCCACCGCGCGACCCTTCATCACCCACCACAATGCGCTGGACATCGACATGTACCTGCGCATCGCCCCCGAGCTCTACCTCAAGCGCCTGGTGGTGGGCGGCTTCGAGAAGGTGTTCGAGATCAACCGCAACTTCCGCAACGAAGGCCTCTCGACCCGCCACAACCCCGAGTTCACCATGGTCGAGTTCTACCAGGCCCATGCCAACCATCATGACCTGATGGATCTCACCGAAGAGATGCTGCGCACCATCGCGCTCAAGGTGCTGGGCACCACCACGGTGGTCAACACCGTGCGCAATGCCGAGGGGGAAGTGCTCGAGACCTTCGAGTACGACTTCGGCAAGCCACTGAAGCGCATCAGCGTGTTCGACTCGATTCTCGAGTACAACCCGGACATTCACGCCGAGGCGCTGGCCGACGAGGCCGCCGCGCGGCAGATCGCCGAGCGGCTGGACATCGACGTCAAGGACGGCTGGGGCCTGGGCAAGATCCAGATCGAGATCTTCGAGAAGACCGTCGAGCATCGTCTCAAGGACCCGACCTTCATCACCGACTACCCCACCGAGGTGAGTCCGCTGGCGCGACGCAACGACAGCAACCCGTTCGTCACCGAGCGCTTCGAGTTCTTCGTCGGCGGGCGCGAGATCGCCAACGGCTTCTCGGAGCTCAACGACGCCGAGGACCAGGCCGAGCGCTTCCGCGCCCAGGCCGCGGAGAAGGAGGCCGGCGACCTCGAGGCGATGTACTACGACGCCGACTACTTGCGCGCGCTGGAGTACGGCATGCCGCCCACTGCCGGTGAGGGCATCGGCATCGACCGCCTGGTGATGCTGTTCACCGACAGCGCCTCGATCCGGGATGTATTGCTGTTCCCGGCCATGCGTCCTGAAGGGGAATGAAGGGGCTGCGCTTCGGCCAGGCGTTGTTGCTAGGGAATGAGGCGAACACCTGAGCGCCTAGCCTGGCCTTTGCTCGCCTCCTTCCGCTGGGAGCGGTGGCTGAGCAAGGGGCGCCGGGGGGAGGCCGGAGAGGAGGTCTTTTGCCAGGGATGGCAAAAGTAGCGCCCAGGGATGGGTTCACAGCGCCTCCTCGAAGGCCTGCCCCCCGGTAAAGCCCCGGACTTCTCTGTGTCGACCCGGCGGAAGTATTGGTAAGCGGCGGCGCTAGCGCCCATAATGATCACCGTTTCGACGTCGAGGAGACCGCGATGAAACTGCTCAACCGCTCCGCCCTGAGCGTCAGGCCGACCCGGCACTTCGTGGACTGGATCAATGCGCTGGAACCCACCATGGGGGAGGACGACCTCACCCTGGAAGACGTCGAACGTGAAAGCACGGTCTATCTGATTCCCGAAATGGACACCCCGGAGGCCCTGGAGGCCTTCGTGCGGGAGCGCTATCTCGAGATCCTAGAGACCGAGCTGCGCGCCTGGGAAGAGGACGAGCGGCAGTGGCCCGAGGCCCTGGACTGGGCACTGTTCCAGCGTTTCCTGCAAGTCGAGCACAGCTATCTCGCCATCGACCTGGACGACGAAACGGCGCTGGAAATCTCCGAGGTCGACGATTCCCTGTTGCTGGAAACCGACCAGGACTAACCGCCTTTTCTTAAGCATCACGAGAAACCGGCTGCGGCCGGTTTTCTCGTTACGAACTCCGCAGTGATGGAAACCGAATGAGCCGACTCTTTTCGACCCGGCCCGGCGACGATGGCCTGCCGGGTCCCGAGCGACGCCTGGCGCTGCTGGCGCTGATTCTCGGCACGCTGATGGCGGTGGTCGACGTCACCATGGTCAACATCGCGCTGCCGTCGATAGCGCGCGATCTACAGATTTCCGATGCCCGCGCGGTGTGGGTCACCAACCTCTACCAGATCGTCTGCGCCGCCTTCCTGCTGGTATGCGCCTCCTTCAGCGAGATGATCAGCCGCCGGCGCCTCTACGTGGCCGGGCTGTTCCTGTTCGTGTTCGCCTCGCTGGGCGCGGCGCTGTCGCGCAGCCTGGAGTGGCTGCTGCTGTTTCGTGCCCTGCAGGGTCTGGGGGCGGCTGCCACGCTCTCCATCGGGCCGTCGCTCTACCGTTCTATCTTTCCCACCCGGCTGCTGGGCAGCGCGCTGGGGCTCTCGGCACTGGTGGTAGCGGGTGGCTATGCCGCCGGCCCGGCGCTCGGCGGGCTGATTCTCTCGGTGGCCAACTGGCCCTGGCTGTTCGCCCTCCACCTGCCCCTGGGGCTCATCTCGCTATGGCTGGCCTGGCGCGCGCTGCCGCGTGAGAAGGGGCGTCGCGGCGGCTTCGACGGGCGAGGGGCTCTGGGCTCGGTGATCATGCTGGGCAGCTTCTTCCTGGCCATGGACACCCTGGCCCACGGTGCGCCGCTGTGGCAAGCGCTGGCCTGGCTGGCCGTGAGCGTGGTGGTGGGCTGGCTGTTCCTGCGCCGCCAGCGCCGGGCCAGTCATCCGCTGCTGCCCCCGCAGCTGTTCCGCGTGGCACGCTTCCGCCTGGCGGTTTCCGCCTCGGGCCTGGCCTTCGTCGGCCAGGGGCTGGCCTTCGTCGCACTGTCGTTCCTCTATCAGCAGGAGATGGGCTTCTCGCCGCTGCACACCGCCTGGCTGTTCACACCCTGGCCGCTGGCCATCATGCTGGTAGGGCCGCTGGCCGGCCGCCTGGCCGACCGCGTCAATCCCAGCCTCATGGCCAGCACCGGGCTGGTGCTGCTGATGCTGGGGCTGGCCTCGCTGGCGCTGCTGCCCGAGGATGCCGGGTTGCTCGACAGCCTGTGGCGAACGGCGCTGTGCGGCATCGGTTTCGGCCTGTTCCAGCCGCCCAACAACCGCGAGATGATGACCAGCGCGCCGCGCGAGCTCAGCACCAGTGCCTCGGGAGTGCTCAGCACTACGCGCACCGTGGGGCAGTCTCTCGGCGTGGCCCTGGTAGGCGCCTTCATGGCCGCCAGCGCGCCGGTGCAGATCACGCTATGGGTCGGCTGTCTGGCCTGTCTGCTGGCGCTCGGTGCCAGCCTGGCACGGATGCCGCTTGCCGGTCAGGCGCTGTCGCAGGTGAAGTCGCCGGACAAGCGAGTACAATGACCCCATGTTTCATCATCGAGGAGCCACCATGAGCATTCAGGCCGTCATCGAAGAGAAGCTGCAGGCCCTCGAGCCCACCCACGTAGCGGTGGAGAACGAGAGCCATCGACATGCCGTTCCGGCCAATTCGGAGACCCACTTCAAGGTCACGGTGGTGTCCGAGCATTTTCAGGGCTTGATGCCGGTGAAGCGCCATCAGCGCCTCTATGCGCTGTTGGCCGATGAGCTGGCAGGGCCGGTACACGCCCTGGCGCTGCACCTCTATACGCCCCAGGAGTGGGCGTCCCGCGGTGCGGCGCGGCCCGACTCCCCCGACTGCCGCGGCGCCAGCAAGTGACCACCGAACCGCAGCGCCTCCAATATCTGGAGGCGATGGGGCTGACCGCCTGGGTGGCGCGCTACCAGCTGCCCAATGCCCGGCCGACCGAAGCCTGCGAGTGGACGCTGCCCGAGCGGGCGGTGCCCGCGCCGCCCGCTGAGCGGCTGCATGCGCTGCTGGACGAAGCCGAGGCTGCGCCCCGTCAGGCGCCACCGGCGTCGACGGCAGGCGAAAGTGCACGCCCCAGGCCGCCCCGTCGTGCCCGGCAGCTGCTGGGTATCGAGCCCGAAGGCGAGACACCTGAGACAGACACTGCCCCGCTCGGCGTGAAAACGGCGAACGCCGATGCACCCAGCCCGGAGACGACGCCCACGATGCCACGGCAGGCGCAGGAGCCACTGCGCTTCACCCTGCAACTGGCCTGCCTGGCCGGACGCTGGCTGGTGTTCTTGCCGCAGCCGTCGGCGCCGGATGCCGCCCAGAGCGAGCTGCTGAGCAATGCGCTGAAGGCCGCCGGGATCGACGTTCCCGTGCCGCTGGTCTTCGAGACCTTTCGCTGGCCGCCCATGGAGAACCTGCCGGTCGAGGCCCCCCTGGAAGAGGCGCGGGAAGGACTTGCTGCTTTCATTGACGGCAGCACGCAGAGGCGCGGATGGTCGCCCGAGCGGGTGCTGATCTTCGGCCGTGACGAGACCCTCATGCGGCTGCTGGAGACGAGTGAAGGCGAAGGCCGGGTCGAGCCGCTGGGTCTGCCCGGCTGGCAGGGGCCCGGCCTGGATGAGCTGGAGCAGAGCGCCGCGGCCAAGCGTTCGCTGTGGCCCACGCTGCTGGCGTGGCGGCAGGCCTGGTCGGTGAAGGACGCCGAGGCCGATGACTGAAGGCGAGGTGCGGTGCCTCTCGCTTGGCGATCTGGAGCGGCTGGCGGCACTGGAACGGCAGCAGCCTCGTCACTGGTCCGCTGGCCAGCTGCAGGCCGCGCTTGAGGATCGCGACTGCTGCGTGTTGGGTATCGAGGTCGAGTCGGCGCTCATCGGCCACGCCGTGGTGGCCCGGCTGCCTTTCGAGGCCGAACTGCAGGCCATGCTGGTCGCACCCGCCATGCGCCGCCGCGGTCTGGCGGCGGCGCTGCTGGAAGCGGTGGTGAAGCAGTGTCGGCGCTGGGGTAGCGAGAGGCTGTTGCTCGAAGTGCGGGCGGGTAATGTGGCGGCCATCGCGCTCTATCGGCGTGCCGGCTTCAGCGAAGATGGCCGGCGGCGCGGCTATTACCCGCCCTTGGACGAAGCAGCCGACGCGGCGCGAGAAGATGCCTTGCTAATGTCGCGCCGCTTGTAAAAGAAGTCAGGTTTCAGCTGCGCTCGGTTTCCACTTCGTCGAACTTGCCCAGCAGGGCGGTCAGACGGCGCTCCCACTCTTCGCGCTCCTGCTTCAGCCGGCTGTTTTCCTCGCGCAGCTCCTCTGCCTCCATTTTCAGCAATTCCAGGGCCTCGACGGCACTGGCCACTTTCTGTTCGAGCCGGTTGAAGAGTTCGGTGCTCATCGTGTTCTCCTGAAATAGGTCCTGGCGGGGCGGGCCCTTGCCCGCACTGAATCCGTTGCGCAGCGTAACGCCGAGGGCCGAGGCTCGGCAAGCGTAGCCGAACGGCGACGCAGGTCCTCAGGCGCCGGGCTTCGCCTGGCGTCGGTAGAGCCGGCCGGTGCTGTCGCCGGCGCGTACTTCGCGATGCAGCGCCCAGCTCTCGGGGACCTCGATGTCGAGGCCCGTTTCGGCCTCCAGATAGATCCACGCATCCGCCATGAGCCAGCCCTGCTCCAGCCGTTCAACGCAGGGGGGCGCCAGGCCTTGGCGGAAGGGCGGGTCGAGAAAGACCAGCGAGAAGGGGCCGAGGCCGGTCGGGCCGGCGGCGAGCAGCTCGAGGGCATCGGCGCACCGCACCGTGCCTCGTTCGCCGACGCCCAGGGTTTGCAGGTTGTCGCCGAGGGCCTGGGCAACCCGGGCGTCACGCTCGACGAACAGCGCCTCGGACGCGCCACGGGAGAGTGCCTCCAGGCCCAGTGCGCCGGTACCGGCGAACAGGTCCAGTACCCGTGCTCCCGGGGTGGCGGCCGTCAACCAGTTGAACAGCGTCTCCCGCACCCGGTCGGGGGTGGGACGCAGCCCGGGGCTGTCGAGCACCGGCAGTAGCCGGCGACGAAACTCGCCGCCGATGATGCGCAGGCGTCCGCCGCCCTTGGGCGAGTGGGCGCCGGAGCGGGGGTGGGGGCGGGTAGGAGTGCGGCGTCGGGTCATGGGGGCGAATTGTACCCGTCGCCTTGTCCACAGTCATGATGCGCGGTGTTAGGATGTAGCGATCATTCACCCGTGAGGCTGAATTCCCCCATGTTCGGTTTTTTCAAGCGCAAGAAGCAGCAGGAACAGCAGCAGGAAGAACAGCAGGATCGACGGCCGACGCAGCCCGAAGAAGAGGAAGCGGGCGAGGGACAAACCGCCGAGGAAGCGCCAACAGACGCCACGGCTGACGAGACGGTCAGCCAAACGGCGCCTGCCGAGCCGGACGTGGTCGATGCCCCGCGCGCCGATGAGCGTGCCATGGCCGGCCCCGCAGCGGACGAGGCGCGCGAGCACACCGAGGCGTTCGGCGAGGTCGACCGGGAAGAGGAGAACACGGTGCTGCGCGCTGAGGCGCTGGCTCCCGAACCCGAACCTGAGCCTGAGCCTGAGCCGGCACCTCAAACGACAGCTGGGCCTGAGCCGGAACCTCAGCCTGAGCCCGAACCGGAGCCCGTGCGCACGCCGCTGCAGGAGAAGCCGGTGGCCGAGAAGCAGGGCTGGTTCGCGCGCATTCGTTCCGGCCTGGGCAAGACCCGCGCCAACCTCACCGAGGGCATCGCCGGGCTGTTCCTGGGCAAGAAGCAGATCGACGACGAGCTGATCGAGGATCTCGAGACACAGCTGTTGATGGCCGACGTGGGCATCGAGGCCACCACCGAGATCATCGACCGCCTGACCGAGCGCGTCTCGCGCAAGGAGCTCAAGGACCCCCAGGCGCTCTATCGTGCCCTGCAGGACGAGCTCGCCACGATGCTCGATGCCGTGGCCAAGCCGCTGGCGCTGCCGGCCAAGGGCGAAGGCCCCTTCGTGATCCTGGTGGTGGGTGTGAACGGGGTGGGCAAGACCACCACCATCGGCAAGCTGACCCAGCGCTTTCAGCGCGAGGGGCGCAGCGTGATGCTGGCCGCCGGCGACACCTTCCGTGCTGCGGCGGTGGAGCAGCTCAAAGTGTGGGGCGAGCGCAACAAGGTGCCGGTGATCGCCCAGCACACCGGTGCCGACAGCGCCTCGGTGATCTACGACGCCGTGGCTGCGGCCAAGGCGCGCAAGATCGACGTGCTGATTGCCGATACCGCCGGCCGGCTGCACAACAAGGGGCATCTCATGGAGGAGCTCAAGAAGGTGCACCGGGTGATGGGCAAGCTAGACGATACCGCTCCCCACGAGGTGATGCTGGTGCTCGACGCCGGCACCGGCCAGAACGCGCTTTCCCAGGCCAGTACCTTCAACGAGGCGGTGCCGGTCACCGGCATCACCCTGACCAAGCTCGACGGCACCGCCAAGGGCGGCATCATCTTCGCCCTGGCCAAGCAGCTCGGTACGCCGATCCGCTTCATCGGCGTGGGTGAAAGCCTGGATGACCTGCGTCCCTTCGAGGCCCGCGACTTCGTCGACGCGCTCTTCGATCAGGGCGATGAGGGAGCCGCCGCCTCGTCATGATCCTCTTCGAGCATGTGGGGAAGCGCTACGGCGGACGCTTCGAGGCGCTGGCCAATATCGATTTTCGCATAGAGCGCGGCGAGATGGTCTTTCTCACCGGCCATTCGGGCGCCGGCAAGAGTTCGCTGCTGCGCCTCATCATGCTGCTCGAGCGGCCGACCCGTGGCCGGGTGCTGGTCGCCGGTCACGACATCGGCCGTCTGCATCCCAGCCAGGTGCCGTTCTATCGCCGCCAAATCGGCGTGGTGTTCCAGGATCACCAACTGCTGCACGACCGCTCCATCTTCCACAACGTGGCGCTGCCGTTGGAGATCCGTGGCTTCGAGCCGCGCGAGGCGGCGCGGCGAGTGCGGGCGGCGCTGGACAAGGTGGGCCTGCTGCATCGCGAGAAGGCGCTACCCATCGAGCTTTCCGGCGGTGAGCAGCAGCGCGTGGGCATCGCCCGGGCGGTGGTCTGCAAGCCTTCACTGCTGCTGGCCGACGAGCCTACCGGCAACCTCGACCCGCAGCTCTCGGCCGACATCATGGCACTGTTCGAGGACTTCAATCGTATCGGCACCACGGTGATGATCGCCAGCCACGACCTGGCGCTGATCGCCCGCCTGCGGCATCGCGTGCTGCGCCTGCGTGAAGGCCGCCTGGTGGCCGACGAGGAGGCTGCATGAGCCGTCAGCCGCGAGAAGGCGGTGCGAGCCGCCGCCAGCCGCCTGCGCCGCCGCGCGGCGCCCGTACCCAACGCACCCGCTCCTCGAGCCGCTTCCGCGGCTGGCTGCGTCACCATCGCGCCATGTGTCTCGACAGCGCCCGGCGCCTGCTGCGTGCTCCCATCGGCAGTCTGCTGACCATGCTGGCCATCGCCATTGCCCTGGTGCTGCCGGCGGCGCTGTGGCTGGCGCTGGACAGCGCGCGTCTGCTCGATGCCGAGCTGGAGGAGAGCGCTACCTTGACCGTCTACCTCGAGCATCAGGTCGACGAGGGCCAGGCCGGGCGCATCGACGAGGCGGTGGAAGCCCACGAGGGGGTATCGCGTACCCGGCTGATCAGCGCCGCCGAGGGCATGGCCGAATTTCAGCAGGCGCTGGGACTGGCCGACGCCCTGGGCCGGCTCGAGGACAACCCGCTGCCGGCCAGTATCGTGGTGGTGCCGGTGGACCCGGCTCCCGAGGCCGTGCGGCAACTGGCCGGAGAGCTCGAGGCGCTGAGTGGCGTCGACGAAGTGCGCCTCGACCTGGCCTGGCTCGAGAGGCTGCGCCACTTGGCCGAGCTGGGCAGCCGCCTGGCGCTGGCGCTGGCGGTGCTGTTCGGCCTGGGCGTGCTGCTGGTGGTGGGCAACACCATTCGCCTGGCGGTGGAGAGCCGTCGCCAGGAGATCGAGGTGGTGATGCTGATCGGCGCCACCCACGGCTTCGTGCGCCGGCCGTTTCTCTACAGCGGGGCCTGGTACGGCCTCGGCGGCGGTCTGCTCGCCTGGGGGCTGCTGGCGCTGGGCAATCAGTGGCTGGCGCTGCCGGTCAGTGCGCTGGCAGCCAGCTACGGCGCCACCTTCACGCTGCCGCAGTTGGGGCCGGAGGGCTCGGCAACGCTGCTGTTGTGCAGTACACTACTGGGCTGGCTGGGTGCCTGGATCGCCGTGAGCCGCCACCTCGCGGAGGTTCGGCCGCGGTAAAGAGCAGAGGTTCGGCCGCGATAGAGCAGAGGTTCGGCCGCGGTAAAAGGCCGCGGGGCTCGAGCCCGTGCTAGCGACCGCGCCCAGCATCTGCCACGCTGTCGGCGGACTAGGGAACGTTATCGACTTTTGCCCGTCTAAACGGGCGATTGAAGCGTATATTAGGTTTTCAAGGAGACAACCTGCAATGAGCACCAGTCTTCTGCCGGTGGGTCACCTCTCTCCGGGACATGACCTCAACGGGTACATCCAGGCGGTCAACGGCATTCCCATGCTCACCGCCGAGGAAGAGCGCGAGCTCGCCTTCCGCCTTCACGACGAAGGCGATCTGGAGGCGGCGCGTCGTCTGGTGTTGTCGCATCTGCGCTTCGTGGTGCACATCGCCCGCAGCTACTCCGGCTACGGTCTGCCTCAGGCCGACCTGATCCAGGAGGGCAACGTGGGCCTGATGAAGGCCGTCAAGCGCTTCGACCCCAATCAGGGCGTGCGCCTGGTTTCCTTCGCCGTGCACTGGATCAAGGCCGAGATTCACGAGTTCGTGCTGCGCAACTGGCGCATCGTCAAGATCGCCACCACCAAGGCCCAGCGCAAGCTGTTCTTCAACCTGCGCAGCGCCAAGAAGCGCCTGGCCTGGCTCAACAACGACGAAGTCGACGCGATCGCCCGCGACCTCGACGTAAAGCCCGAGGTGGTGCGCGAGATGGAAGGTCGCCTGGCGGCCCACGATGCCGGCTTCGACGCCTCGCCCAGCGAGGACGAGGATTCCGCCTATCAGGCGCCGGTGCATTACCTCGACGATGACGGCTCCGATCCTGCCGTGCAGCTCGAGGACAGCGACTGGGAAGACGACGCCAACCGGCGTCTGAAGATGGCGCTGGAGGCGCTGGACGAGCGCTCGCGGGATATACTGCAGCAGCGCTGGCTGGCCGACGACAAGGCCACCCTGCATGAATTGGCCGATGTCTACGGCGTCTCCGCCGAGCGTATTCGCCAGCTCGAGAAGAACGCCATGAAGAAGATCCGCCAGCAGTTGGGCGACACCCTGGCCGCCTGACGCGGTGGCCTGCTTCCAGCGAGCTGTGCTGAGGACATGAACAGCGAAGCCCCGACCAGTGGTCGGGGCTTCGTCGTTGGTGTGGCCTAGTCGTTGGCGTGGCCTAGGCGCTCTGGGTAAGCGGTTCGCGCATCAACCGCGCCGAGAGCAGCGCCCACTGGTCGTCCCAGTGCTCGGTGGGTCGGCGCTGGAAGTCGCTGCGCACGTACTGCGAGATGCGCCCCTCGGCTACGGCGATCAGCAGGTTGGCGGTGGCCGATACCGGCAGCACGGTACGTCGTCTTTCGCGCAGTTCGGCCTCGCGCAGCACCTGCTTGAGCTGGGTCTCCACGCGCTCGAAGAGCTGGTGAATGCGCAGTCGCAGCCGGGCGGTCTCGCCGGTCAGGACGTCGCCTTCCAGCAGGCGCGAGAGCCCCGGGTTCTTCTCGGCAAAGGCCAGTAGCAGGGTGAGGATCTGGCCGCAGCGCGGTACCGCCTCGTGCACTTCCTCGAGAATGCGCGAGATACGCTCGAACAGGGTCTCCTCGATGAACGAGATCAGCCCCTCGAACATGCGCGCCTTGCTCGGGAAGTGGCGATAGAGGGCGGCTTCGGAGACGCCCACCTGGCGCGCCAGCGCCGCGATGGTGATGCGTTTGCCGCTGTCTTCTTCCAGCATCAGGGCGAGCGCCTGCAGGATCTGCTCGCGCCGGCTGGTGATCTGTGTAGCCTGCGTCATGTGGGTCTTCTGTTATTCATGGCCGGCGGCGTCCCAGCCCGGCATTGCCGGGCTGGGACGCCGCTCAGGCGTTGTCGTTCCCTTGTCGGTCGGCATCGGTGATCAGGGTGCCGACCCCCGCGTTGGTGAATATCTCCAGCAATGTGGCGTGGGGTACACGCCCGTCGATGATATGGGCGCTGCGTACGCCACCCTTCACGGCATCGAGCGCGCAGCGGATCTTGGGCAGCATACCACCATGGATGGTGCCATCGGCGATCAGGGCGTCAACCTGCGCGGTGGTCAGCCCGGTCAGCACCTCGCCCTCGGCGTTCATCAGGCCGGCCACGTTGGTCAGCAGCATCAGCTTCTCGGCGCCCAGCGCCTCGGCCACCTTGCCTGCCACCAGGTCGGCGTTGATGTTGTAGCTGTTGCCCTTGGCATCGACGCCGATGGGCGCAATCACCGGGATGAAGTCGCGCTCGGCGAGCATCTCGATCAGGTCGGTGGAGACGTGCTCCACCTCGCCCACGTGGCCGATGTCGATGATCTCGGGGGCGGTCATCTCCGGCGTCTTGTGCTCGACCTTGAGCTGACGCGCACGGATCTGGGCGCCGTCCTTGCCGGTGAGGCCGATGGCCTTGCCGCCGCACTGGTTGATCAGGTTGACGATCTCCTTGTTGACCAGCCCGCCGAGCACCATCTCCACCACGTCCATGGTCTCCGAGTCGGTGACCCGCATGCCGTTGACGAAGCGCGACTCGATCTTCAGCTTGGCCAGCAGATCGCCGATCTGCGGCCCGCCGCCGTGTACCACCACCGGGTTGATGCCCACCTCCTTCATCAGCACCATGTTGCGTGCGAAGGAGTCGATCAGGGTGTCCTCGGTCATGGCATTGCCGCCGTACTTGACGACCACGGTCTTGCCGGAAAAGCGCTGGATGTAGGGAAGTGCCTCGGAAAGCACTTCCACTACCAGGCGCGGGTCACGAGTCGTTTCGGTCATGGTCCTTCCTTCAATGAACGAAGCGCTGCCGTCAGCTCGGCAGCGTCAGCGCCGGGTCGACCTGTTTCAGGGCGTCGGCAAACCGGTTGCGGATACGTTCGAGCGCCGCATCGCTCTTGCCCTCGAAGCGCAGCACCAGCACCGGGGTGGTGTTGGAGGCGCGGCATAGGCCCCAGCCGTCCTGATAATCGACGCGAATGCCGTCGAGGGTAGTCTTGACGCCATCGTCGCCGAAGTCGCCCTCGCGAGCCAGCTTCTCCACCAACTCGAACTTGTTCTCGTCGGTGACGTGAACGTTGATTTCGGGGGTGCCGATATCCTGCGGATAACGGGCGAAGAAGGCGTCGGCATCCATGCCCTGTGTGGAGAGGTGCTTGGCGAGGATCTCCAGCAGTCGGGCGGCACCGTAGATGCCGTCGTCGAAGCCGTACCAGCGCTCCTTGAAGAAGATGTGGCCGCTCATCTCGCCGGCGAGCAGGGCGCCGGTCTCCTTCATGCGCGCCTTGATCAGCGAGTGGCCGGTGCGCCACATCTCCGGCGTGCCGCCGGCCCGCTCGACCACGCCTGCCAGGTTGCCGGTGCACTTGACGTCGAAGATGACCCGGGCGCCGGGATTGCGCGACAGCATGTCCTCGGCGAAGGCCATCATCAGGTGGTCGGGGTAGATCAGCTTGCCGCTCGGCGTGACCACGCCGAGGCGGTCGCCGTCGCCGTCGAAGGCCAGGCCGATGTCGGCGCCGGTCTCCTTCACTGCGCGGATCACATCCTGCAGATTCTCGAGCTTGCCGGGATCGGGGTGATGGTTGGGGAAGGTGCCGTCGATCTCGGCGAACAGCGGCACCGTCTCGGCGCCGAGCTTCGCGATCAGCTTGGGGCCGAGCTCGCCGGCCACGCCATTGCCGCAGTCGACCACCGCCTTGAGCGGGCGGGCCAGTTCGATGTCGCCGACGATGCGCTCGAGGTAGGCGTCACGCACGTCCTCATGGCGCACGCTGCCCTGGCCCTCGGTCAGATCGCCGGACTCGATACGCCGGTAGAGCGCGGTGATCGCTTCGCCGGAGAGGGTCTCGCCGCCCAGCACGATCTTGAAGCCGTTGTAGTCCGGCGGATTGTGGCTGCCGGTGACCATCACCCCGGAGGCGGTGCCTTCGAGAATGTGCGTGGCGAAGTAGAGCACCGGCGTGGGTACCATGCCGATGTCGATCACGTCGCGGCCGGCGGCGGTCAGACCGCGCATCAGCGCCTCGCTGAGTCGCGGGCCGGAGAGGCGGCCGTCGCGGGCCACCACCACGGTGGACTCGTTGCGCGCCGCGGCTTCCGAGCCGATGGCGCGGCCGATCTTCTCCACGGTCGCTTCGGTGAGCGTGTCGTCGACGATGCCGCGAATGTCGTAGGCGCGGAAGATGGAGGCCGGTACGCTGCTGTTGGTGGCTTGGCTCATAACGGTTCCTTGTCGGACAAGTGTGAATTCATGTGCCTGGTTGCGAAGACCCTGCCGCAAGGCCCTCTCCTTGGGCCGTGTGCGGCAGCGTCGTGTCGGTCGTCAGTGGCGCCCCGAGCTGCCGAAGCCGCCTGCGCCACGCAGGCTGGCCTCGAAGTCGTCGACGACTTCCAGCTCGGCCTGGACCACCGGCACCAGGACATACTGGGCCAGACGCTCGAAGGGCTCCAGTACGAACGGGGTGTTGCCACGGTTCCAGGTCGAGATCATCAGCTCGCCCTGGTAATCGGAGTCGATCAGTCCTACCAGGTTGCCCAGCACGATACCGTGCTTGTGACCGAGGCCCGAGCGCGGCAGGATCACGCCGGCCAGGCCCGGGTCGCCGATGTGGATGGCGAGTCCGGTGCGCACCAGCTCGCACTGGCCGGGCTCGATGGTCAGCGGCGCGTCGAGCAGGGCGCGCAGATCCATGCCGGCGGAACCCAGGGTGGCATATTGGGGCAGGAAATCGCGCAGACGCTCATCGAGCAGCTTGACCTCGAGGCGCGGCTTTGGGGCTTGGCGGACTGGCTGGGACTCGGACATGGTCGTTCCGTCAGGTTGGCTGAATGTCTGGGTAAATCGCGTCAGTGTACGGGGTGCTCGGCCAGGCGGCTCAGGGCCTGTCTCAGCACGGCCCTGGCGAGTTCGAGCTTGGGCTGCGGCGGCAGGCTCTCGCCGCCTTCGCCCTGGCCGTCGCGCCACATCAGCAGGGCGGCGTTGTCGTCAGCGCCGAAGCCGAGCCCCGCGGTCGAGACGTCGTTGGCCACGATCATGTCGAGCCGCTTGCGCTCGAGCTTGTCGCGGGCATAGGCTTCCAGATCGCGGGTCTCGGCGGCGAAGCCCACCACGAAGGGACGTCCGCCTGCAGCGTCGCGTCGGTCGGCCACGGCCGCAATGATATCCGGATTCTTGATCAGCCTGAGCGTCAGGGTCTCCTCCCCCTCACGCTTCTTGATCTTGTGCTCCGCTGCCGTCTCGGCACGATAGTCGGCCACCGCCGCACAGCCGATGAAGATGTCGCACTCGCCGGCCAGTTGTTGGCTCGCCTCGTGCATCTGCAGCGCCGTCTCGACCTCGATGCGGGTCACGCCCGCAGGCGTCGACAGGCTGACCGGGCCGCTGATCAGGCTGACCTTGGCGCCGAGCTCCGCAGCAGCGGCGGCCAGGGCGAAGCCCATCTTTCCTGAACTGTGGTTGGAGAGATAGCGCACCGGGTCCAGCGGCTCGCGGGTGGGGCCGGCGGTGATCGCAATATGCAACCCCTGGGCGGCTGCCTGTCCCTTGCCGGGCGCCGTAAGCAGTTCGGCCGCGATTGCCTCAGGCTCGAGCATGCGCCCAGGGCCAACGTCGCCGCAGGCCTGATCGCCGCTGTCAGGCCCCAGCAGCCGCCAGCCGTCCTGTGCCAGGCGCTCGGCATTGCGCTGGGTGGCGACGTGGCGCCACATGGCCTGGTTCATGGCCGGTGCCATGACCTTTTCGGCTTCGCTGGCCAGGCACAGGGTCGTGAGCAGATCGTCGGCCATACCCTGAGCCAGGCGCGCCATCAGGTCGGCGGTGGCCGGAGCGATCAGGATGATGTCGGCCCAGCGGGCCAGTTCGATATGCCCCATGCCCGCCTCGGCCTCGGGGTCGAGCAGCGAGGTGCGCACCGGTTCGCCGGTCAGCGCCTGTAGCGTCAGCGGTGTGATGAAGGCCTGGGCGCCCTCGGTCATGACCACGCGTACTTCGCAGCCTGCCTGCTTGAGCAAGCGGGCGAGCTGAGCGCTCTTGTAGGCAGCAATGCCAGCGCTGATGCCGAGCAGAATGCGCCGGCCGGCAAGCCGATTGGCGGACTGCGTTGCCATGAGAATTTCCTGAACTGAAACCCGACCGCCTACCTTACCACTGCCGTTGAAGTTGCGCAGCCGCCGCCTTCGGTGAAGGTCGGTTACAATGGCGGCCTACCGTTCAAAGGAAGCGTAGCAAGGAGACAGGGAATGTCGATTCGCGACTGGCCCGAGGGCGAGCGCCCGCGGGAAAAACTGCTGACGCTGGGGGCCGAGGCGCTCTCCGATGCCGAACTGCTGGCGATCTTCCTGCGCGTGGGGGTGGCGGGGCGCTCGGCGGTAGACCTCGCCCGCGACCTGCTCACGGCCTTCGGCGGCCTGCGCCAACTGCTCGAAGCCGACCAGACGCGCTTCTGCGCCGAGCGCGGCCTGGGGACGGCCAAGTTCGTCCAGCTACAGGCAACCCTCGAGCTTTCCAAGCGCCACCTTGCCGCTCAGTTGGCCCGCGGTAATGCGTTGACTTCCCCCACCCTGGTGCGCGCCTACCTGGCCACCCAGCTTCGCCACCTGGGCCACGAGGAGTTCGCCGCGCTGTTTCTCGATACCCAGCACCGCGTGATCCGCTTCGAGTCGCTGTTCCGTGGCACCCTGGACAGCGCCTCGGTCTACCCGCGTGAGGTAGCGCGCCGGGCGCTGGAGCTGGGCGCCGGGGCGATCATCTTCGCCCACAACCACCCCTCAGGCGTGGCCGAACCCAGCGATGCCGACCGGCGCATCACCGAGCGGCTGCGTGAGGCGCTCTCGCTGTTCGAGATCCGGGTGCTGGATCACTTCGTCGTCGGCGATGGGGACGTGGTGTCTTTCGCCGAGCGAGGCTGGCTTTAGGTGGGGAACCGGCTGCCCTCGGCCATGCGGCGTTGAACCTTGCTTCGCAATGCCGATGCCACTCTCGATGACGCTGAGGGGCGCCGGTGGCAGGTCGGCGAGGAGGTCATTTGCCATGGATGGCAAATGTAGCGTCCAGGGATGGATTCACAGCGCCTCCTCGCCGACCTTTGCCGCCGGCAAAGCCCATAAGAGAGGAAAGCTTGCGGGAGAGGGGGTAAGGGAGTGTAGAATATGCGGCTACTTGTTGCCTGTAGGGGTGCACTCTGCTATAAAGTGCAGCCTTTGAATTCCCTTGGGTCAAATGACAACGGGGTCGTTCCCGGTTTGCCCGACAGGTTTTGAACACTCAGGTTTGACCACCTGGCCAAGCGGTTGGAGGCTCCCATGTCCAAAGTATGTCAGGTTACCGGCAAGCGCCCGGTGACTGGTAATAACGTTTCACACTCCCAGCGCAAGACCCGTCGTCGCTTCTTGCCGAACCTGCACACCCACCGTTTCTGGGTGGAGTCCGAGAACCGCTTCGTCAAGCTGCGGGTCTCCTCCAAGGGTATGCGCATCATCGACAAGAAGGGCATCGACGCGGTGCTCAGCGACATCCGCAAGCGCGGCGAAGCCGTCTAAGCGACCAGATCAGGGAGTAAGCAGCATGCGTGACAAGATCAAGCTGGTGTCCAGTGCCGGTACCGGTCACTTCTACACCACCGACAAGAACAAGCGGAACACTCCGGACAAGCTCGAATTCAAGAAATTCGATCCGGTCCTCCGCAAGCACGTGATGTACAAGGAAGCCAAGATCAAGTAAGCCGATTCGGTGTCCGTCGCCAAGACGGGCGCCCTGGCGACTTGACGGCTTCCAGCCGCAGGTAGCAAGACCTGTCCTCCTGAACCCGGTTTTTACCGGGTTCAGGCGTATCTATTTCCGGGATTTTTCACCATGCCCGAGCTTCCCGAAGTCGAGACCACCCGGCGCGGCATCGCCCCCCACGTGGAAGGGCGCGAGATCGTCGAGGCGATCGTGCGCCAGCCGCGGCTGCGTGTGCCGGTGCCCGAGGATTTCATCGAGCGTCTGGTGGGCTCGCGTATCGGCACGCTGTCGCGCCGCGCCAAGTACCTGCTGCTGCCGATCGAGGGCGAGGGGAGAGCGAGCACCGGCAGCCTGATCTGGCATCTGGGTATGTCGGGTAGCCTGCGTATTGCCCGGCTGGGTGAGCTGCCGAAGAAGCACGACCACGTCGACCTGGTGTTCGACGACGGCGCCATCCTGCGTTACCACGATCCGCGCCGCTTCGGCTTCGTCGACTGGCTGACCGGCAGCGCCGAGCGCGATCCGCGGCTGGCGAACCTGGGGCCCGAGCCACTGTCGGATGCCTTCAACGGTGAACGCCTCTACCAACTCTCCCGGGGCCGGCGCGTGGCAGTCAAGCCGTTCCTGATGGACAATGCCGTGGTGGTGGGCGTGGGCAACATCTACGCCAGCGAGGCGCTGTTCCTGGCCGGCATCGACCCGCGCCGGGCGGCGGGGCGCATCTCCCGCGATCGCTACGAGCGCCTGGCGGCAGCCATCCGCGAGGTGCTGGCCGCCGCCATCACCCAAGGCGGGACGACGTTGCGCGACTTCGTCAGCGGCACCGGCGAGCCGGGCTACTTCAAGCAGCGCCTCAACGTATACGGCCGCCACGGCCAGGGCTGCCTGCGCTGCAACGGCGAGCTGCGGCTGGTGACGCTGGGCCAGCGGGCCAGTGTCTTCTGCCCCTCTTGCCAAACATGATCCCCCATTCCATGAGACCGACCATGACCCAGACCCTGCGCCTCAAGAAGAACGCCGACCGCCGCCTCAAGGCCGGCCACCTGTGGCTCTACTCCAACGAGGTCGACATCGAGGCCACGCCGCTCAAGGGCCTCGAGCCGGGTGCCCAAGTGGTGGTGGAAGCGGCCAATGGCAAGGCCATGGGCGTGGCCTACGTCAATCCCAACTCGCTGATCTGTGCCCGGGTGGTATCGCGCGATCCCAACATGCGCCTCGACCGTTCGCTGCTGGTGCACCGCTTCAACCAGGCGCTGTCGCTACGTCAACGCCTCTATGCCAAGCCGTTCTACCGGCTGGTGCACGGCGAGGGCGACCTGCTGCCGGGGCTGGTGGTGGACCGCTTCGACGACGTGCTCGTGGTGCAGCTCAACACCCTGGGCATGGAGCGCCTCGCCGAGGAGGTCGTCGCCGCACTGGACAAGGTGGTGTCGCCGCGGGTCATCGTGTTCAAGAACGACTCCTCCGGGCGGCGCCAGGAGCAGCTCGAGCGTCAGGTCACCTTGGCCAAGGGCGAGCTCGACGGCCCGGTGCTGATGGAAGAGAACGGCGTGCGCTTCCACGCTCCGGTGCTCGACGGCCAGAAGACCGGTTGGTTCTACGATCACCGCGCCAACCGCGCTTGGCTCAACGGCCTGGTGGCCGGCAAGCGGGTACTGGACCTGTTCAGCTACATCGGCGGCTGGGGCGTACAGGCGGCGGCTCACGGCGCCAGCGAAGTGCTGTGCGTGGACGCCAGCGCCCAGGCCCTGGAGCGGGTGGCCGAGAACGCGGCCCTCAACGGCCTGCACGAGCAGGTGGCGGTGGGCGAGGCCGATGCCTTCGAGGCGCTGGCCGCACTCAAGGCCGACGGCGAGCAGTTCGATGTGGTGATCCTCGATCCGCCGGCCTTCATCAAGAAGCGCAAGGACATCCCCAACGGCGAACGCGCCTACGCCAAACTCAACCGCGATGCGATGCGCCTGCTGGGCCGCGACGGCCTGCTGCTGTCGGCATCCTGCTCCATGCACCTGGCCCCCGAGCGGCTCGTCGACGTGGTGCGCGGTGCGGTGCGCCATCAAGACCGCCACGGTCAGATCGTCTATCAGGGCCACCAGGCGGCGGACCATCCGGTACATCCGGCGATCCCGGAAACCGCTTACCTGAAGGCCTTGGGCGTACGCGTCTTCCGGGATTGAAATGAGCGGCTACGTGCGCGTCTTCGCCCACTCCAATGCGCTGCTGGTCAGCCACGTACGCAACGTGCTGGACGCGGCGGGCATCCCCGTGGAGCTGCGCAACATGGTGTTGGGCGGCGGCGCGGGCGAGCTGCCCCTGGGCGAATGCGAGCCCGAGGTGTGGGTGGCGGTGCACAACCGTGAGCGTGCCGAGGCGTTGATCCAAGCGGCCCTGTCCGGCGCTGCCGACGCACCGGACTGGCGCTGCCCCCACTGCGGCGAAGCGCTGGAGGGCGTATTCGATACCTGCTGGCGCTGCGGCACGTCCAAGACCTGAACCTGCAAGGGAGTGCACCATGACACAGGAGTGGGACCTTCCCGATCCGTTCGTGATCGAACTCGAGGTGCAGGCCTCGGCCATCGACGAGTACGGTCACGCCAACAATGCCGCCTACCTGCGCTGGGTCGAGCAGGTGAGCTGGGCGCATTCGGAGCATCTCGGCCTCGATCTGGCGCGCTATCGTGAGCTGGACCGGGCCATGGCCGTGCACCGCCACGAACTCGACTACCTGGCGCCTGCCTTCGAGGGAGAGCGCCTGACGCTTGCCACCTGGATCGTCGGCTGCGACGGCCGCCTGACCCTGACCCGCCGCTTCCAGCTCGTTCGACCCGCCGACGGTCGCACTCTGCTGCGCGCTCGCACCCGCTTCGCCTGTATCGAACTCTCCAGCGGTCGGCCACGCCGCCTGCCCGAGGAGTACGTGGCGATCTACGGTGGCGCGCTGGTGGCCGAGTGAGGCGTGATTTTTTTGTCATCACGCTCTTAAAAATAACGATTTTCTGCTGCTCTGGCCTTGAGAATGGATTTTTGCCGTTCTTTACCGTTGGTACTTCGTGTATGGACTGACTGTGCTGTAATGGGCGTGACGATCCCCTGACAAGGACGATCCCTAACAAGACAGCGCCGTTGGAGGTACCCCATGAAGATCGCCGTGCCGAAGGAAATCAAGAACCATGAGTATCGCGTCGCCCTGACTCCCACCGGAGCGCGGGAGCTGGCGGCGCGTGGCCATTCGGTGACCGTTCAGGTGGGGGCCGGGGAAGGAGCGGGCTTCGCCGATACCGACTATGAAGCGGCAGGCGCCCGGCTCGAGGCCGACGTCGATACCCTGTGGGGCGAGGCCGAGCTGATCCTCAAGGTCAAGGAGCCGCAACCGGAAGAGGTGGCGCGGCTCTCCCGCGGCCAGACCCTGTTCACCTACCTGCACCTGGCGGCCGAGGAGAAGCTGACCCGCGGCCTGATGGAGAGCGGGGCCACCTGCATCGCCTACGAGACCGTGACCGACCGCCAGGGCGGCCTGCCGCTGCTGGCGCCGATGAGCACCGTGGCCGGTCGCATGGCCATTCAGGCCGGCGCTCACAGTCTGGAAAAGGCCCAGGGCGGCTCCGGTGTGCTGCTGCCCGGCGTGCCCGGCGTGGCGCCGGGCAGGGTGACCGTGATCGGCGGCGGTGTGGTGGGCGAGAACGCCGCGCGCATGGCATTGGGCCTGGGTGCCGAGGTCAGCGTGCTGGACAAGTCGATTGCGCGCCTCGAAGTGCTCGACGACCGCTACCAGGGGCGTATGAAGACCATCTTCTCCACCGCCGACGCCATCGACGAGGCGGTGCGCGAGAGCGACCTGATCGTGGGTGCCGTGCTGATTCCCGGCGCCGCCGCGCCCAAGCTGATCACCCGGGCCATGCTCGCCGACATGAAGCCCGGCAGCGTGCTGGTGGACGTCGCCATCGACCAGGGCGGCTGCTTCGAGACCAGCAAGCCTACCACCCACGCCGAGCCGACCTACGTGGTCGACGGTATCGTCCACTACTGCGTGGCCAACATGCCGGGTGCGGTGGCGCGTACCTCGACCCAGGCGCTGACCAACGCCACCCTGCCGTTCGTCATCGCCCTGGCCGACAAGGGCTGGAAGCGGGCGCTGGCCGACGATGCCCACTTCCTGCCCGGGCTCAACGTCCACGACGGGCAGATCACCTACCGCGCCGTGGCCGAGGCTTTCGGCCTGGAATCTGTCGATCCCGCCACTCTGGTGCGATGAAGACTGAGGTATGCGAGGGCGTCGAGGTAGGGTCCGGGGACAGGTCGAAGCGGAGATCATTCTTCATGGATGAAGAATGTAGCGCCCAGGGATGGGTTCACAGCGTCTCCGCGTAGTGCCTGTCGCCGGGACCCTTCCGGTCGTAGCAACGTCTCACGGCCATGAGGAATCTCTTTTCGGGGTGGTCTCTGCCAGGTCGCCTTGACCGCCCCCTCGCGTTACCATAGCGGGCATTTCCGACAAGCAGAGTCCGCTTTCCATGAGTGCAGCTTCCCAGAAGACACGCGTTCTCACCGGTATCACCACCACCGGTACACCGCACCTCGGCAACTACGTCGGTGCCATCAAGCCCGCCATCGCCGCGAGCCAGGACCCGAGCGTGCAGTCCTACTACTTTCTCGCCGACCTGCACGCACTGATCAAGTGCCAGGACCCGCAGCGGGTGCAGGAGTCGCGCCTGGAGATCGCCGCCACCTGGCTGGCGCTGGGGCTCGATACCGACAACGCCATCTTCTACCGCCAGTCGGACATTCCCGAGATCCCCGAACTCACCTGGATGCTCTCCTGCGTGTGCGCCAAGGGCCTGATGAATCGCGCCCACGCCTATAAGGCGGCGGTGGCCGAGAACGAGGCCGCCGGCAACCAGGACCCCGACAAGGGCATCACCATGGGCCTGTTCGGCTACCCAGTGCTGATGGCCGCCGACATCCTCATGTTCAACGCCCACAAGGTGCCGGTGGGGCGTGACCAGATCCAGCACATCGAGATGGCCCGCGACATCGGCGGGCGCTACAACCACCTGTTCAAGGGCGAATACTTCACCCTGCCCGAGGCGGTGGTCGACGACGAGGTGGCAGTGCTCAACGGCCTCGACGGGCGCAAGATGTCCAAGAGCTACAACAACACCATCCCGCTGTTCGTCTCCGAGAAGAAGCTGCTCAAGCTGGTGCGCAAGATCAAGACCAACTCGCTGGAGCCCGGCGAGCCCAAGGACCCGGAAGGCTGCACCCTGTTCCAGATCTACTCCGCCTTCGCCAGCCGCGAGGAGCGCGAAGCGATGCGTGCCGAGTACGCCAACGGCATCGGCTGGGGCGAGGTCAAGAACCGCCTGTTCGAGCAGCTCGACACTCAGCTGCGCGAACCGCGGGAGCGCTACCAGGCGCTGATGGAGGACCCCGGCCACATCGAGAGCGTGCTGCAGAAGGGCGCCGAACGGGCACGCGCCGAGGCCGCGCCGTTCATGGACCGGCTGCGCCAGGCCGTGGGCCTGGGACGTTTCGTCTAGCCTGCGAAACTGACCTTCGAAGCTGACCTTGGAAGGGAGTTGAACGGGGCGCCTGCGGGCGCCCCGCTGCGTTGGGTGCACGCTGGCGGACTGCGGCCGAACTTGCCAAGCTGCAGGGGCAACTCGAAAGGAGAAGTTTCATGGCCACTGCATTGGAAGCGAAAGGGCCCCGGCAAATCTCCCTGGCACTGGGGGCACTGGGGGCACTGCTGCTGGCTGGCGCTGTGTTGATCGGCCTGGCCTATGGTACCCGCCTGGGTCTGCTGATGATCGTCGGGGCACTGCTCGGCATGTCGCTCTACCATGCCGCCTTCGGCTTCACTGCCGCCTGGCGGGTGTTCATCAGCGAGCGACGCGGGCGCGGGCTGCGCGCCCAGATGGTGATGCTGGCCATCGCCGTGCTGCTGTTCTTTCCCGCCCTGGGGGCGGGCACCCTGTGGGGCCAGAGTGTGACCGGCTTCGTCTCTCCGATAGGCATCTCGGTGGTGGTGGGCGCCTTCCTGTTCGGCATCGGCATGCAGCTCGGCGGTGGCTGTGCCTCGGGCACGCTGTTCACCGCCGGCGGCGGTAACGCCCGCATGGTCATCACCCTGATCTTCTTCATCGTCGGCTCGGTGATCGGCAGCGCTCACTTCACCTGGTGGATGGGCTTGCCGGCCTTTCAGCCGGTATCGCTGGTACAGACCTTCGGCCCCGGCGGCGGTATCGCCGTGAGCCTGACTCTGTTCGCTGCCATTGCCGCATCCACGATATTGCTGGAGAAGCGCCGTCACGGCGGTCTGGAGGAGGCGCCGCGGGCCAACTTCAGCCAGGGGCGTTGGCTCACCGGTCCCTGGCCCTTGCTGCTGGGTGCCGTGGCGCTGGCGCTGCTCAACTTCGCCACCCTGGCGCTTGCCGGGCGCCCTTGGGGCATTACCTCCGCTTTTGCCCTGTGGGGGGCCAAGGTCTACGAGTTCATTGGTGGCGACGTGAGCCAGTGGGGCTACTGGCAGAGTCCCGATAATGCCGCGGCGCTGCGCGCCAGCGTGTGGAGCGACATCACCACGGTGATGAATGTGGGGATTATTCTCGGTGCCATGGTGGCCGCCACTCTGGCCGGGCGCTTCGCGCCGACCCTGCGCATTCCGCTCGGCTCGGTGATGGCGGCGGTGATCGGCGGGCTGATGTTGGGCTATGGCGCGCGGCTCGCCTTCGGCTGCAACATCGGCGCCTACTTCAGCGGCATCGCTTCCGGCAGCCTGCACGGCTGGGTATGGCTGGTGGCGGGTTTTGCCGGCAATGCGGTCGGCGTGCGACTGCGTCCGCTGTTCTTCGAGCGCCCCAGCGAAGGATCCCGGGCCAAGAGCGGCTGAGGCGGTGAGCCATGGTGCGGGAGGCGTGGTAGAGTTACGCCAAAGCGCCACCAGAGCGCTTGGGAAGCCCGCCTGTCGAGCGTTTCCCTACGGCCCGGTTCCAGTCACCGTATCGAGACAAGAGATGCCTGAAAGCAAACGTCCACTTTACATTCCCTACGCTGGTCCTTCGCTGCTCGAGATGCCGCTGCTCAACAAGGGCAGCGCCTTCACTCGCGATGAGCGGCTCGAATTCAATCTGGTCGGTCTGCTGCCGCAGAACGTGGAGTCCATCGAGGAGCAGGCCGAACGGGCCTACCACCAGTACCAGCAGTGCCATAGCGACCTGGAGCGGCACATCCACCTGCGGGCGATCCAGGACGACAACGAGACGCTCTACTATCACATGGTCATGGAGCATCTCGAGGAGATGCTGCCGATCATCTACACCCCCACGGTGGGGCAGGCCTGCGAGGAGTTCTCCAACATCTACCGCAGCCACCGCGGTCTGTTCATCAGCTACCCCGACCGGGAGCGGATGGATGACATCCTGCGCAGCGCCACCAAAGACAAAGTCAAGGTGATCGTGGTCACCGACGGCGAGCGTATTCTCGGTCTCGGCGATCAGGGTATCGGCGGCATGGGCATCCCCATCGGCAAGCTGGCGCTGTATACCGCCTGTGGCGGCATCAGCCCAGCCTATACGCTGCCGATCATGCTCGACGTGGGCACCAACAATCAGACGTTGCTCGACGATCCCATGTACATGGGCTGGCGTCACCCGCGCATCTCCCAGGAGGAATATGACGTCTTCCTCGAGGACTTCATCGCCGCGGTTAAACGGCGCTGGCCCAACGTGCTGCTGCAGTTCGAGGACTTCGCCCAGGCCAATGCGGTGCCGCTGCTGGAGCGCTATCGCGACCAGTTATGCTGCTTCAACGATGACGTGCAGGGCACTGCGGCGGTGGCCGTGGGCACCCTGATGGCGGCCTGCCAGGCCCGTGACGAGACCATCGCCGACCAGCGCGTGGTGTTCGTCGGCGCCGGCTCCGCTGGCTGCGGCATCGCCGAGCAGGTCGTCATTGCCATGCAGGCCGAAGGCCTCAGCGAGAAGGAGGCGCGGCGGCGGGTGTTCATGGTCGACCGCGAGGGGCTCGTCACCAGCGATCAGGAGTGGCTGCGCGACTTCCAGCGCCGCCTGGCTCACGATCCGGCGCTGGTCAAAGAGTGGCAGGACCAGTCGCTGCTCGAGGTGGCGCGTCACATCAAACCCACCGTGTTGATCGGTGTCTCGGGGCAGCCGGGGCTGTTCTCCGAGGAGGTCATCCGCGCTATGCACGCCGGCTGCGAGCGCCCGGTGATCATGCCGCTCTCCAACCCTACCTCCCGCGTCGAGGCCGTGCCGGCGGACGTGATCGAGTGGACCAACGGCCAGGCCCTGGTGGCCACCGGCAGTCCCTTCCCGCCGGTGGAGTACGAGGGCAAGATCTACCCCATCGCCCAGTGCAACAACGCCTACATCTTCCCCGGCATCGGCCTTGGCGTGGTGGCCAGCGGTGCCAAGCGCATCACCGATACCATGCTGATGACCGCGTCCCGGGCGCTGGCCCGCGAGGCGCCGCTGGTGAAGGAGGGCAAGGGGGCATTGCTGCCGCCGCTGTCCCACATCCGCGAGCTTTCCAAGGCCATTGCCTTCGAAGTCGCCGCCCAGGCCCAGCAGGAGGGGATGGCGCTGCGCACCGACGGCATCAAGCTGCGTCAGGCCATCGAGCGCAGCAGCTGGACGCCGGAGTATCGCAGCTATCGGCGACGCTCGTTCTGAACCAGAAGCACTAGCCCCTGCAATGGCAAAGGCCCTGCCGGTTTTCCGGCAGGGCCTTTGCGTGAGGGCAGTTGGTAGAGGCCTACGCCGCGCCGATCATCCGCCGCAGCACGTAGTGGAGAATGCCGCCGTGGCGGTAGTACTCCAGTTCGTTGGCGGTGTCGATGCGGCACAGGGCTTCGATTTTCTTCTCTCCCTTGGCGCTCTTCACCGTGACCGTGACCTGGCCACCCGGGGTGAGGTCGGCCAACCCCTCGATGGAGATCGTCTCGTCGCCGGTCAGGCCGAGTGTCTTGCGGCTCTCGCCCTCGGGGAACTGCAGCGGTACCACGCCCATGCCGATCAGGTTGGAGCGGTGGATACGCTCGTAGGACTCGGCCAGCACCGCGCGCACGCCGAGCAGCCGTGTGCCCTTGGCCGCCCAGTCCCGCGACGAGCCGGTGCCGTACTCCTTGCCGGCCACCACCACCAGCGGCGTGCCCATCTCCTGATACTTCATCGCCGCATCGTAGATCGCCATCTGCTCGCCCGAGGGCACGTGGCGGGTCTCGCCGCCCACCACGCCGTCGAGCATCTCGTTGCGGATACGCACGTTAGCGAAGGTGCCGCGCATCATCACTTCGTGATTGCCGCGCCGGGAGCCGTAGGAGTTGAAGTCCACCGGCTTGATACCGCGCTCCTGCAGATAGCGACCGGCAGGGCTGTCGGGCTTGATCGAGCCGGCCGGCGAGATGTGGTCGGTGGTCACCGAGTCGCCCAGGATGGCGAGGATATGGGCGTCTCTGACGTCCTCGATCGGCTCCGGGGTACGGCCCATGCCCTCGAAGAAGGGCGGGTGCTGGATGTAGGTGGAAGAGGGCGACCACTCGTAGACCTGGCTATGGGGCACCTGCAGCGCCTTCCAGGTCTCGTCGCCCTCGAACACCTCGGCGTACTCCTTGCGGAACATCTCGGTCTTGACCTTCTCCACCGCATTGGCGATGTCGGCCTGTGAGGGCCAGATGTCCTGCAGATAGACCGGATTGCCGTCCTGGTCCTCGCCCAGCGGGTCCTGGGTGAGATCCAGGCGCACGTTGCCGGCCAGGGCGTAGGCCACCACCAGCGGCGGCGAGGCGAGCCAGTTGGTCTTCACCAGCGGATGAATGCGCCCTTCGAAGTTGCGGTTGCCGGAGAGCACCGAGGCCACGGTGAGGTCGCCGTCTTCCACGGCCTTCTCGATGGGCGGCGGCAGCGGACCGGAGTTGCCGATACAGGTGGTGCAGCCGTAGCCCACCAGGTTGAAGCCCAGCGCATCCAGATCGTCCTGCACGTCACCGGCAGCCAGGTATTCGGTGACCACCTTGGAGCCCGGCGCCAGCGAGGTCTTGACCCACGGCTTGGTGGTGAGCCCTTTGGCGCGGGCATTACGTGCCAGCAAGCCGGCGGCCAGCATCACGCTGGGGTTGGAGGTGTTGGTGCAGGAGGTAATGGCGGCGATGACCACGGCACCGGGGTTGAGCTTGAACTGCTCGCCGTCCAGCTCGACGTTCTGGCTGTCATGATGCTCGTAGCTGTCGTGGACGCCGACGGCGGTCTGCCCGCCTTCGGAGAACAGGCGACCTTTCTCTTCGCTGGGCGGTGCCTTGCCGTTCTCTTCCCCCTGCATCAGCTTCTCGAAGGTGGCTTTCATGTCCTTGAGCGCCACCCGATCCTGAGGCCGCTTGGGGCCGGCCAGGCTGGCCTCGACGTCGCTCAGGTCGAGGTGCAGGGTGTCGCTGAAGATTGGCTCGTCGCCGGGCTCTCGCCACAGCCCCTGGGCCTGGCAATACTCCTTCACCAGAGCGATCAGGCTGTCGTCGCGGCCGGTCAGGCGCAGGTAGGCCAAGGTCTCGTCATCGACCGGGAAGAAGCCGCAGGTGGCGCCGTATTCCGGCGCCATGTTGGCGATGGTGGCGCGGTCGGCCAGCGGCAGGTCGGCCAGGCCGTCGCCGTAGAATTCGACGAACTTGCCTACCACGCCGCGGCTACGCAGCATCTGGGTCACCGTCAGCACCAGGTCGGTGGCGGTGATGCCTTCCTTGAGCTTGCCGGTGAGCTTGAAGCCGACCACTTCGGGAATCAGCATCGACACCGGCTGGCCGAGCATGGCGGCTTCGGCCTCGATGCCGCCGACCCCCCAGCCGAGCACGCCGAGGCCGTTGATCATGGTGGTGTGGGAGTCGGTGCCTACCAGGGTGTCGGGGTAGGCAAAGGTCTTACCGCTCTCCTCCTTGGTCCACACCGTGCGGCCCAGGTACTCCAGGTTGACCTGATGACAGATGCCGGTGCCCGGCGGCACCACGCTGAAGTTGTCGAAGGCGTCCTGACCCCAGCGCAGGAACTCGTAGCGCTCGCGGTTGCGCTCCATCTCGATGGCGACGTTGTCCTTGAAGGCGGTGGGGTTGCCGAACTTGTCCACCATCACCGAGTGATCGATGACCAGATCCACCGGCGACAGCGGGTTGATGCGTGACGGATCCTCGCCGAGCTTTTCCACCGCGGCGCGCATCGAGGCCAGGTCCACCACGCCGGGAACGCCGGTGAAGTCCTGCATCAGCACCCGTGCCGGGCGATAGCCGATCTCGCGATTCGAGCGTCCGCCCTGCTGCCAGTCGATCAATGCCTGGATGTCCTCGCGCGCCACGCTCGGGTCGTCGGCGAAGCGCAGCTGATTCTCCAGCAGGATCTTCAGCGTCTTGGGCAGCCGGTCGATGTTGCCCATCTCCTCGGCCACCTTGGGCAGCGAGTAGTAGTGATAAGTGGTGCCGTCTGCGGCCAGGGTCTGCAGCGTATCCGGCATCTCGTCACGGCTCATGAAGGCCTCCTGTCACGGTTGAGAACGGTCCTTTTCGTACTCTCGTCTTTATCACATGGTCATGATAGGTCCCCCTTTCAAGCGCTGCCCAAGGTTTCTATGCTGAAGGAAAATCCGTTGCATGGCGCCGAGGCTCCGCCGGGGGAGGAGTTGGCGCCGGGAGTTTCGTCATGCATGAAGAGCGCCTCGACAGCCATTCCGTTCACTGCCCCTACTGCAGCATGCCCTTCGACCTGCCGCTGGACCTCTCCCAAGGCAGCCACCAGACCTGGGAGGACTGCCCGTTCTGCTGCGCGCCGATCCAGGTGCGGGTCGACGTGTCGCCCATGGATGGGGAGCTGGAGAGCCTGATGCTGGGTCGCGATGACGAGGTGCTGTAGGCAGGCCCGTGCTTCAGGGGCCGAGCTTGGATACACCCACCGCGAGCCATGGGCTGGTACAATGGCGGCAACCGTCTCTCCGGCAACAGGCAATGACCGCGACCGGAGCGAGTCAACTCCCCTCTTTGCGTTTTCGAACAGCGAGGATCTCTTCATGAGCGAAGCGCGTCACGAACGCCTGATCATCCTGGGTTCCGGTCCGGCCGGTTATACCGCCGCCGTCTATGCGGCACGGGCCAATCTCAAGCCGGTGCTGATCACCGGTATCCAGGCCGGCGGTCAGCTGACCACCACCACCGACGTGGACAACTGGCCCGGCGACGATGCCGGGGTGCAGGGGCCCGAGCTCATGGAGCGCATGAAGCGCCATGCCGAACGCTTCGATACCGAAGTGCTGTTCGACCATATCCATGAGGTGGACCTGCGCAACCGCCCCTTCACCCTGAAGGGCGACAGTGGCAGCTACACCTGCGACGCCCTGATCGTCGCCACCGGTGCCAGCGCCCGCTACCTGGGGCTGCCCTCGGAGCAGCAGTTCATGGGCCAGGGGGTGTCGGCCTGTGCTACCTGCGACGGCTTCTTCTATCGCAACAAGGAGGTCGTGGTGGTGGGCGGCGGCAATACCGCCGTGGAAGAGGCGCTCTATCTCTCCAACATCGCGTCGAAGGTGACCCTGGTACACCGCCGCGACAGCCTGCGCGCCGAGAAGATCCTGCAGGACAAGCTGCGCGAGAAGGCCGAGAGCGGCAACGTGGTGCTCGAGTGGAACCACGTGCTGGAAGAGGTGCTGGGCGACGCCAGCGGCGTGACCGGCGTGCGTATCCGTTCCACCCTCGACGACAGCGTGAAGGAGATCGAAGCGCCTGGCGTGTTCATCGCCATCGGCCACAGCCCCAACACCGGCATCTTCGAGGGGCAACTGGAGATGCATGACGGCTACATCAAGGTGAAGTCCGGCCTCGAGGGCAATGCCACCGCCACCAGCATTCCTGGCGTGTTCGCCGCCGGCGACGTGATGGATCACGTCTACCGCCAGGCGGTGACCTCTGCCGGCACCGGCTGCATGGCGGCGCTGGATGCGGAGCGCTACCTGGACGATCTGTAAACAAACCTGGAAGCTGCTTGGCTATAAGCCCGCGGCTTCCTGGCGACAGGCCCGTTCGGGGGCGCTGTGAACCCATCCCTGGGCGCTACCGATGCCATCCATGGCATCGGACCCCCTCTCAGGCCTGCCCCCAGCGCCGCTTGTGTTGGTGGCGTCAATCTCTGGCCAGGCGGGTCAATAGTGCGGTGGCACCTCATCCTGCGGTGACGGTGCCGCCATCTCCGCTTCCTGCAATGCCTGCTGCTGATCGCGCAGCTTCTCCTGCATCAGCGCATTGATGCGCTCCAGCTGAGCCAGGCGCCGCTCCTGGCCGGCGACGGCCTGATCCAGCGTGTCGAGCCAGTGCTCCTGGTAGGCGATACGGCTTTCCAGCGCCTCCAGGCGTGCAGCGAGCGCATTCTCGGGGCTCATGCTAGAATCGTCGCGCTGCGTGTCGCTGTTCATCGTGACACCTTCATCGGTCGACGAGGCCTCGGGTCGTGTCGTCATAGATATCTCGTTTCAACATTCCACATAACAAGTGAGCAATACGGATCCATGAATCGCAAGGTTATCTTTCGCTGTACGTTGATCAGCCTATTATTGGCACTGCCGGCTCCACTGCTGATCGTTCTCTTTCTCTCGCTGTTCGGCGGCGAGCTGGCGGCTCAGCTGTTCCCCATTCTGGAGGGCGGCGGCGTGGCGCCGGGCTATCTTGCCGTGGCTGCCGCCGCCTTCGTGCTGCTGCTGATCGCCACTCTCACCCTTCACGCCTTCAGCCCCCGGCTTGCGGTACTCGCCGAGGTGGAAAACGACGACCGCGAAATCGGCGAAGTGAAGTGGTTCAACGTCAACAAGGGTTACGGCTTCATCAAGCGCGAGACGGGTGAAGACGTGTTCGTCCATTTTCGCGCCATTCGCGGTCGTGGCCACCGTACCCTGGCCGAGGGCCAGAAGGTGCGCTACCACGTGATCGAAAATGATCGGGGGCTGCAGGCCGACGACGTCACGGTAATAACTTGAACGAAGCGCCTGTGCTCGACCAGGCGTTGTTGGAGTGTGGAAAGAGAGCACTTCCGCCTAGCCTGGTCATCGCTCGCCAGCTTTCGCCAGCTGGTCAGGCTCAAGAACATCGCCCCGCTTTCGCGGGGCGATGTCGTTTCGGGTCACTGGCCGGAGTCGGGCCAGTCGATGGCGCCTTCGTTGCCGTCGGGGAGCACCTGCCAGAAGCGGTCGGGGTCGTCGCCGGGCTGCCAGCCGCCCAGCGAGCAGCGCACTTCGCAGCCGAGCCGGGCGGCGGCGTCGCGGGCGCAGTCGCAGTCCCGCGGCCAGGGCGTACGGTCGCTGTCGAACCACAGGCTGGCAAAGCCGTCGGCGGCTTTCTCCACCAGCAGTACCGGCACGACCTGCCCGTCGTAGTGGCCCCGGGTCTGCCACTTGTTGCGCCCGGCCGCACGCAGCGGGGCTGCGTCCAGCGCTTCGCCCAACCAGGCGTCGATGGCCTCGAGCGGCGCCTGGCGCAGGTAGACCTCGATGTCCGGATAGTGCAGTTGGCTGTCGTGCGAGTCGGGCATGGTGAACTCTTCCTTGGCGTATTCAGGGCTGGGCGGAGCCGTTGACGAAGAGCTTACCCAGAATCGCTTCGTAGATCCGGCTCAGGTCGTCCAGATCGGCGGCACGCACGCGTTCGTTGGTCTGGTGAATGGTGGCGTTACGCGGCCCCAGCTCCACCACCTGGCTGCCCAGGGTGGCGATGAAGCGTCCGTCCGAGGTGCCGCCGCTGGTGGAGAGCTTGGGACGCCGGCCGAGTACGGCTTCGACACCGTGCAGGGCGGCATCCACCAGTTCGCCTTCGGCGGTCAGGAACGGCTCGCCGTTGAGGGTCCAGTCAAGCTGATACTCGAGGCCGTGGGCGTCGAGGATGGCCTGGGTGCGCTCGCGCAGCTGCTCGTGGGTCACCTCGGTGGAGAAACGGAAGTTGAACACCACCTCCACGTCGCCGGGGATCACGTTGGTGGCCCCGGTGCCGGCGCGGATGTTGGAGATCTGAAAGCTGGTAGCGGGGAAGAAGTCGTTGCCCGAGTCCCAGTGTTCACGCACCAGGGCATCGAGCGCAGGCATGGCCTGGTGGATGGGATTGCGCGCCAGGTGCGGGTAGGCCACGTGGCCCTGGATGCCCCTGATGTGCAGCACGCCGCCCAGCGAGCCGCGGCGGCCGTTCTTGATCACGTCGCCCAGCACGTCGGTGGAGGAGGGCTCGCCGACGACGCAGTAGTCGAGGCGTTCGTTGCGCTCGCGCAGGTGCTCCACCACGGCCCGGGTACCGTCCACCGCCGGCCCCTCCTCGTCGGAGGTGATCAGAAAGGCGATACGACCATGGTGGTCGGGGTGGGCGCTGACGAAGCGCTCCACCGCGGTGATCATGGCCGCCAGGCTGCCCTTCATGTCAGCGGAGCCGCGGCCTCGCAGCATGCCGTCGTCATCGATGCAGGGCTCGAAGGGCGGGTACTCCCAGTAGGTGTGCGGCCCGCTCGGTACCACGTCGGTATGGCCGGCGAAGGCCAGCACGGGACCGTGGTGGCCGTGGGTCGCCCAGAAGTTTTCCACGTCGCCGAAGGGCAAACGTTCGACGTGAAAGCCGAGCCGCTCCAGGCGCTCGATCATCAGCGCCTGGCAGCCCAGGTCGTCGGGAGTGACGGAGGGCCGGCGGATCAGCTCCATGGCGAGCTGCAGGGTCGGGGAGAGTCCCTGTGGCTCAGTCGTTGGCATGCAGGGCCTCGTTGAGCGCGATGGCGCTCTTGTTGGTCAGGCACTCGATGCGGCCGTTCTGCGAGTTGCGGCGCAGCAGCAGGTCGCTCTGGCCGGCCAGCTCGCGGGCCGCCACGGTCTTGACCTCCTGGCCCTGGTCGTCGAGCAGGGTGACCTTGGCCCCGGCGGTGATGTAGAGCCCGGCTTCCACGGTGCAGCGGTCGCCCAGGGGGATGCCGATACCGGCATTGGCGCCGATCAGACAGCCTTCGCCGACCTTGATCACGATGTTGCCGCCGCCGGAGAGGGTGCCCATGGTGGAGCAGCCGCCGCCCAGGTCGGAGCCCTTGCCCACCAGCACGCCGGCGGAGATGCGCCCTTCGATCATGCCGGGGCCTTCGGTGCCGGCATTGAAGTTGACGAAGCCCTCGTGCATCACGGTGGTGCCTTCGCCGAGGTAGGCGCCCAGGCGTACCCGGGCGGTATCGGCGATGCGCACGCCGCTGGGCACCACGTAGTCGGTCATCTTGGGGAACTTGTCGACGCAGTCCACCGAGAGTGCGCGGCCTTCGAGGCGCGCCTTGAGGCGCCGGGCGGGCAGCTCGTCGATGTCGATCGGGCCTTCGCTGGTCCAGGCCACGTTACGCAGCAGGCCGAACATGCCGGTGAGATCGAGCCCGTGGGGCTTGACCAGACGGTGCGACAGCAGGTGCAGCTTGAGGTACACCTCGGGCACGCTCTGCGGCGGCACGTCGCTGTCGATGAAGGTGGCGACCAGCGGACGCTGGCTGACGGCCAGTGCCTCGGCCAGTTCGGCCTGGGCCACGTGGCCTGCGGCCTTGAGCGCCTCGGCGATGTCGCCGCAGTGCTCCGGCAGGAAGCTGACAGCACCGTTGCCGCTGGGGATGTCGAGCACCTTGCCGACGGCTGCTACCAGGCTGGCATCCGGCTTGAGCAGCGGGGCCGGATAGTAGATCTCCAGCCAGTCGCCCTGGGTGTTCTGGGTGCCGATTCCGAAGGCAAAACTCAACATGGGGTGTCCTCGTTTCTTGATGGTAAGTCTTTATGGAAAGGGGTCAGCCTTTGAGGTCGTCGTAGTCGCCGTCGCGATAGCCGACGCGAATCTCGTCGCCGGTATCGAGCAGCGGTCGCTTGAGCAGGGTGGGGTTGGCCATGATCAAGGCGCGGGCCTTGTTGGCGTCGAGATCCTGCCTGTCCTCTTCGGGGAGATTGCGCCAGGTGGTGCTGCGCCGGTTGAGCGCCTCCATCACCGGCACGCGCGCGAGAATGTGTTCGAGCAGGGCGGCGGAAAGCCCGTCTTCACGCAGGTCGTGGACCTGATACGGCAGGCCCTTCTCGTCCAGCGCCTTGCGTGCCTTGCGGCAGGTGTCGCAGCTCTTGATCACGAACAGGGTTGCCATCATGCCCTCCTTTCGATGAAACGGCGAATCCGGTCGGCGGCTTCTACGGTGGGCTCGAGTTCGGCCACCAGCGCCAGGCGGATGCGCCCGGCACCGGGGTTCACGCCCCGGCCATTCTCGCGACCCATCCCGTCGCCGGCTGCGGGGCGACCCATATAGCTGCCCGGTAGCACGCTGACGTGCTCGGCGGCGAACAGCTCGCGGGTGAAGGCTTCGTCGTCACCGCCCGGTACCGCCGGCCATAGGTAGAAACTGGCTTCGGGCGCGGGAAATTCAAGCGCCGGGGCGAGAATTTCGGTCACCGCGGCGAACTTCGCGCGGTAGGCATCGCGGTTGGCACGCACGTGGGCCTCGTCGTTCCAGGCGGTGATCGAGGCGTACTGCAGCGGCAGCGACATGGCGCAGCCGTGATAGGTGCGGTAGCGCTTGAACGGGGCGATCAACTCGGCGTCGCCGGCGACGAAGCCCGAGCGCAGCCCGGGCAGGTTGGAGCGCTTGGAGAGCGAATGGAACACCAGGCAGCGACGGTAGTCGTGGCGGCCCATCGCCGCGCAGGCTTCCAGCAGCCCCGGCGGCGGTGCGTCCTCGTCCAGGTAGAGCTCGGAGTAGCACTCGTCGGAGGCGATGATGAAATCGAACTCGTCGGCCAGGGCGATCAGCTTCTCGAACTCGGCCCGCGGCGTCACCGCGCCGGTGGGGTTGCCCGGCGAGCAGAGGAAAAGAATCTGCACTTCGCGCCACACTTCGGCCGGCACGGCGTCGAAGTCGGGGCGAAAGCCGCTCTCGGCCCGGCAGTCCAGATAGAGCGGCTGGCCGCCGGCGAGCAGGGTGGCGCCCTCGTAGATCTGATAGAAGGGATTGGGCACCGCCACCCGTGCCGGGCGGCTGCGGTCCAGCGCGGCCTGGACGAAGGCGAAGATCGCCTCGCGGGTGCCGTTGACCGGCAGCACCTGGTGCTCGGGGTCGAGCCCGTCGAGACGAAAGCGACGACGGGCCCAGTCGGCAATGGCGCCACGCAGCTCGGGGATGCCGGCGGTGGCCGGGTAGCGGGCGAAATCGAGCTGGTGTTCGTGCAGCGTCGCCAGCGCCTCGGCGAAGGGCGCATGCTGCGGTTCGCCGATGGTCAGCGGGATGTGCGCGAGCTGCGCAGGTGGCGTCACACCGGCCTTGAGCGTGGCGAGCTTCTCGAAGGGATAGGGCTTGAGGGCGTCGAGATCGGGGTTCATGGTGTCCAGGCGCCGGTAAGCGGCGTCGTTGTCGTGGCTGCGGGCAGACCGACGATTATAGGGAAGCCCCTGACTTGCCTCAAACCAATCGCGCCCGGCTTAAAGCAATCGCGCTCGGCGCAGACCAGTAGCGCTCCTGGCGCCAAGCGCGGCGGGTCTCAGCCCGCCACGTCCAGCACTTCGATCAGCCTCGCGCGCAGGCGCTGCTGGCGCTCGGGGTCGGTCAGCGGTGCGCCCGACTTGTCGGTGATGAAGAAGACGTCCTCCACCCGCTCGCCCAGGGTGGCGATCTTGGCCGCCGAGAGCGAGATGTCCTGCTCCATGAAGATGCGCCCGACCCGGGCCAGCAGGCCGGGGCGGTCGGGAGCGGTCAGCTCCAGCAGGGTACGCTCGTTGGCCGGGTCCTGCTCGATCAGCACCTCGGTGGGCACCTTGAAGTGGCGAAGCTGGCGCGGCGTATGGCGGGTGACGATCTGCGGGTAGTCGTCGGGGTCGTCGAGTTCCTCGACCAGGTGCGCGCGGATCTCCTCGATGCGGGCCGGATCGCGAATGGCTCGCCCGAGATCGTCGAGCACGATGAAGGTGTTGAGCGTCCAGTCGTTGCTCGAGGTGGCGATGCGGGCGTCGTGGATCGACAGTCCGAGCTGCTCCATGGCGGCGGCGGTGGCGGCGAACAGGTCATCCACCGAACGGGTGTGGATGAACACCTTGGTGCCGCCGTCGGACATGTCGTCGGCGGGGGCGCTGATCAGGATCAGCGGCAGCTCGGAGCCGCCATGGGCGAGAATGCCCATGGTCTGCCACACGATCTCGCTGGGGGCGTACTGCAGGAAGTACTCCTCGCCGAGCAGCTCCCACAGGCGCTCGACCCGCTCCAGGTCGGCGCCCACGGCCGCCAGCAGCGAGCGCGCCTCGTTGCGCGTCTCGGCGACCCACTCCTCGCGGTCGAGGGGGTTGTCCAGGCCGCGGCGCAGGGCGCGCTTGGTCTCGGCGTGGAGCTGACGCAGCAGCGAGGCCCGCCAGCCGTTCCACAGCGTCGGGTTGGTGGCGTTGATGTCGGCCACCGTCAGCACGTAGAGGTAGTCCAGGCGGGTCTCGTCGCCGACGTGGGCGGCGAACTCGCGGATCACGTCGGGGTCGGTGATGTCGCGCTTCTGGGCCACCATCGACATCACCAGATGGTTCTCCACCAGCCAGCTCACCAGCCGCGTGTCGCGGCTCGACAGGCCGTGGCGTTCGGCGAAGCGCTCCACGTCGTGGGCGCCGAGAATCGAGTGGTCGCCGCCGCGGCCCTTGCCGATGTCGTGATAGAGCCCGGCGATCCACAGCAGCTCCAGCTTGGGCAGCTGATGCACCAGTTCCGCCACCACCGGGAACTCCTCGCGGGCCTCGGGCTTGCGGAACTGGTGAATGAACTTGAGCAGGCGCAGGGTGTGGGCATCCACCGTATAGATGTGGAACAGGTCGTGCTGCATCAGCCCTACCGCCTGGCCGAACTCCGGCAGGTACTTGCCGAGTACGCCGTAGCGGTTCATGCGCCTGAGCTGACGCGCCACGTTGCCGCTCGAGCACAGCAGCGACATGAACAGGTGCTGGTGCTGGGCGTCGTCGCGGTAGAGGTCGTCGATGAGATGACGGTTGTCGCGAATCAAGCGGATGGTGTCGGCGCGTACGCCCTCGATCTCGGGATGCTCCGCCATCAGCAGGAACAGCTCCAGCAGCGCGTAGGGGTGCTCGCGGAAGACCGAGCGGTGACGCGCCTTGATATAGCTCCCTTCGATCACGAAGCGCTCGTTGAGGTCGGTGATCTCGAGCTTTTCGCCGCCGCGCAGGATGGCTTCGTCGAAGTGCTGCAGCAGCATGTCGTTGAGCCCCGCCAGCGCCGTCACGTGGCGGTAGTAGCGCTTCATGAACTGTTCGACGGCCAGGCGCTCGGGAGTATCGCGGAAGCCGAACAGCTCGGCGATGGTGCGCTGGTGGTCGAACAGCAGGCGATCCTCGGCGCGCCCGGTGAGCATGTGCAGGGCATAGCGCACCTGCCACAGGAAGGCCCGGCCCTGGCTCAGGATGTGCAGCTCGGCGTCGTTCATGAAGCCGTTCGCCACCAGGTCGCCGTAGCGCTGGCTGCCGAAGTGGCGCTTGGCCACCCAGCCGATCATCTGGATGTCGCGCAACCCGCCCGGTGAACTCTTGATGTTGGGCTCGAGGTGGTACTCGGAGTTGTTGAAGCGGTGATGGCGGCTGATCTGCTCCTGCCACTTGGCTTCGAAGAAGCGGTCGGCGGGCCAGATGCGCTCGGGCGCGATGCGCGCCTTCATCGCCTCGCGCAGCGACTCGGGGCCGGCCAGGGTGCGCGACTCCATCAGGTTGGTGATGATGGTGATGTCGGCACTGGCCTCACGTTCGCAGTCGGCCAGCGAGCGCACGCTGTGGCCGATCTCCAGGCCGATGTCCCACAGCAGGGTGATGAAGGCGGTCAGCGGCTCGCGATAGGGCGAGTCGTCGTCGTCCGCCAGCAACAGCATCAGGTCGATGTCGGAGCGTGGGTGGAGTTCGCCGCGTCCGTAACCGCCCACGGCGAGCAGCGCCACGCCGTCGTCGGGCCACTCCTGCAGCGACCACGCCACGCCGAGCAGTTGGTCGAGACACCAGGCCCGGCCGTGCACCAAGTCGCGAATGTCGGCGCCGGCACGGAAGCGCTCGTCCAGGCGCTGCTGAATGTCGCGCAGCGCCGCCTTGAACGGCGCTATCGGCGAGCGAGTGCCGGCGAGTTCGCTGCGGAAGGTGGCAGCATCGAACAGCGTCTCATCGGGAACGAAACGGTAGTGGTGCAGCAGCATGTTGGCTCGACTCAGTGGTCGAGGAAGGAGAAATCTTCCTCGTGGCGCGCCGTGAGCACCTCGACGCCGGTTTCGGTGACCAGCAGGGTGTGCTCCCACTGTGCGGACAGGCTCTTGTCCCGGGTCACCGCGGTCCAGCCGTCGCGCAGCACCTTGGTCTGGTGCCCGCCGACGTTGATCATCGGCTCGATGGTGAAGCACATGCCGGCGGCCAGGGTAGCGTCGGCCTCGGGCGCGTAGCCGTCATAATGCAGCACCTGGGGGTCTTCGTGGAAGGTGGCACCGATGCCGTGGCCACAGAAGTCGCGCACCACCGAGTAGCCGTTGACCTCGGCATGGCCCTGAATGGCGCGAGCCAGTTCGGAGAGGCGCGCGCCCGGCCGCACCAGGGCGATGCTCTTGTACAGGCACTCCTGGGTCACCCGGCACAGCCGCTCGCCCTGGATGTTCTCGCCGACGATGAACATCACACTGGTGTCGCCGTGGTAGCCGTCGGCGGTCTTCACGGTGACATCGACGTTCATGATGTCGCCCTTCTTCAGCTTCTTGTCCGGATCGGGAATGCCGTGGCAGACCACGTGATTGAGCGAGGTGCAGATCGACTTGGGAAAGCCGTGATAGTTGAGCGGTGCCGGAGTGGAGCCCAGTTCGTTGACGATATAGTCGTGGCACAGGCGATCCAGCTCGCCGGTGGTCACGCCGGCCTGGACGTGGGGGGCGATCATCTCCAGCACGCTGGCGGCCTGGCGACCGGCCTCGCGCATCTTCTCGATCTCGTCGGGCGTCTTGATGGCTATGTTCATGGAGTCTCGTATCAGAGGAATGGCAGTGCCGGCAGCATGGGATAAGGCGGCGGGCGACTTCATCTCGTGGATGAACTATGGTATAAAGCCGCGCGCTTTCCTGCAATCGTCAGGGTCCAGGCCAAACGGCCGGCCGGCGAGGCAGCGACGGCGTCGGCGGCGAGTCGCCCAAGCGCCTGGCGCAGCACGACTCGAGCCGTTAACTCAACAGCCTTGAAAACACACACGTACCGGCACATGGTCCCGGGTGCTGCCGCGGTTCTTCCCGGCGGTCGGATCCATGGGGTGCGTGGAGGCCTAACCCGATTTTCAGGAGTCATCCATGGCACACGTCAACATGCGTGACCTGCTCAAGGCAGGCGCACACTTCGGTCACCAGACCCGTTACTGGAACCCGAAGATGGGCAAGTTCATCTTCGGCGCTCGTAACAAGATCCACATCATCAACCTCGAGCACACCCTGCCGGCCCTCAACGAGGTGATCGACGTGGTCGAGAAGATGGCCGCTTCCAACAACAAGATCCTGTTCGTCGGCACCAAGCGCAGCGCGAGCAAGATCATCAAGGAAGAAGCCAATCGCGTCGGCATGCCGTTCGTCAACCACCGCTGGCTCGGTGGCATGCTGACCAACTACAAGACCATCCGTCAGTCGATCAAGCGTCTGCGCGACCTCGAGACCATGCGCGAGGACGGCACCTTCGACAAGCTGACCAAGAAAGAAGTCCTGATGGCGACTCGCGAGCAGGACAAGCTCGAGCGCTCCATCGGCGGCATCAAGGAGATGGGCGGTCTGCCCGACGCGCTGTTCGTCATCGACGTGGACCACGAGCGCATCGCCATCAACGAGGCGAACAAGCTCGGCATCCCGGTCATCGGCGTGGTGGACACCAACTCCGATCCGGACGGCGTCGACTACGTGATACCCGGCAACGATGACTCCATTCGCGCCATCCAGATCTACGTCAAGGCGATTGCCGACGCCTGTGCGCGTGCGAAAGAAGGTCGTCCCGACGAGTTCGTCGAGGTCACCGAGGGTGAAAGCGGCGACGCTACTGCCGCCGCCGAGTAACGGCGCGTTGCTCGAGCCGGCACTGCCGGCTCGGCAGGGCGGTCGCCCAGTGCGTCCGCCCGCTACCGTTCCGCCACGGCGGAGCGAGTGTTCACCGGGCCTTCGGGCCCGGCGCCCTTATTCCCAGGTCGAACCTGGATCAACCCGGGTTCCACTTACCAAGAGGTGAATTACCATGGCAGCGATCAGCGCTTCCCAGGTCAAGGAGCTGCGCGAGCGTACCGGGCTCGGCATGATGGAGTGCAAGAAAGCACTCACCGAAGCGGGTGGTGACATCGAACTCGCCATCGAGAACCTGCGCAAGAGCTCCGGCCTGAAGGCCGCCAAGAAGGCCGGCCGTACCGCCGCCGAAGGCACCGTGGTGACCCGTGTCGCCGCAGACGGCAGCTACGGCGTGGTGGTCGAGATCAACTCCGAGACCGACTTCGTCGCACGCGACGACAACTTCAAGGCCTTCGCCGACAAGGTCGCCGACGCCTTCTTCGCCGCCAAGAGCGAGGACGTGGCTGCCGTGATGGCCGGCGAGCTCGAGAGCGCTCGCGAGCAGCTGGTGCAGAAGATCGGCGAGAACATCGGTGTGCGTCGCTGCGCCGTCGTCGAGGCGCCGGCAGGCGCGCTGGTGGGCGAATACGTCCACGGCGGCCGCATCGGCGTGCTCACCGTGCTCAAGGGCGGTAACAGCGAAGTGGCCAAGGACGTTGCCATGCACGTGGCCGCGATCAACCCGGCCGTGGCGCTTCCCGAGGACATGCCTCAGGAGCAGCTCGACAAGGAGAAGGCGATCATCCTGGCTCAGCCCGACATGGCCGGCAAGCCCGAGCAGATCGCCGAGAAGATGGTCGAAGGCCGCCTGAAGAAGTACCTGGCCGAGAACAGCCTGACCGAGCAGCCCTTCGTCAAGGATCCGAACCAGTCCGTGGCCGAGTTCGTCAAGGCCGCCGGCGGTGAGGTGCTTGGCTTCACCCGCTTCGAAGTGGGCGAGGGCATCGAGAAGGAAGAGGTCGACTTCGCCAAGGAAGTCATGGAACAGGCTGGCCGTCGCTAAGGTCAGAGGTTCCAGCTCGAGAACGGCGTGCGCGAGAGCGCACGCCTTCTCGTATCCGGCTCCCGCGCCGGACGTAGTAGAGTAGCTTCATCCCCTTGACGCCAGGAGAGTTGCCATGCCCCCGACCGATCACGTCGACAGCCTCGCCAAGCCCCGTACCGACAAGTCGAAGTACAAGCGCATCCTGCTCAAGCTCTCCGGCGAAGCGCTGATGGGCGAGCACGATTTCGGCATCGATCCGCAGGTGCTCGACCGCATGGCACTGGAGATCGGTCAACTGGTGGGTATCGGTGTACAGGTCGGTATCGTCATCGGCGGCGGCAATCTGTTCCGCGGCGCGGCGCTCAACGCAGCGGGCATGGATCGGGTCACCGGCGACCACATGGGTATGCTGGCCACGGTGATGAACGCCCTGGCCATGCGCGACGCGCTGGAGCGCTCCAACATCCGCTCGCGGGTGATGTCGGCCATTCCCATGAGCGGCGTGGTCGAGCACTACGACCGCCGCACGGCGATTCGCTACCTCACCTCCGGCGACGTGGTATTGTTCTCCGCCGGTACCGGCAATCCTTTCTTCACCACCGACTCGGCCGCCTGTCTGCGCGGCATCGAGATCGACGCCAATGTGGTGGTCAAGGCCACCAAGGTGGATGGGGTCTACGACAAGGATCCGGTCAAGCACGCCGATGCAGTCAAGTACGATCATCTGAGCTACGATGATGCGCTCGACCAGAAGCTCGGCATCATGGATTTGACCGCTATCTGCCTGGTGCGGGACCATGACATGCCGGTTCGCGTCTTCAACATGAACAAGCCGGGCGCCCTGCTGAATCTGGTGGTGGGCGGCAAGGAAGGCACGCTGATAGACAGAGGTTGACACCGTGATCAATGACATCCAGAAAGATGCAGAAAGTCGCATGAAGAAGAGCCTCGAGGCCCTTCATGCCAACTTCAACAAGATTCGTACCGGGCGTGCTCACTCCAGCATCCTCGACTCAGTCACCGTGGACTACTACGGCAGCCAGGTGCCGCTCAACCAGGTCGCTTCGGTGAACATCGAAGATGCCCGCACCCTCTCCGTGGTGCCCTGGGAGCAGAACATGGTGCCCAAGATCGAGAAGGCGATCATGACCTCCGACCTGGGCCTCAACCCGTCGAGCGCCGGCAACGTGATTCGTGTGCCGATGCCGATGCTCACCGAAGAGACCCGCAAGGGCTACATCAAACAGGCCCGCTCCGAGGCCGAGAACGCCCGCGTGGCGGTGCGCAACGTACGCCGCGATGCCAACAGCGATCTCAAGGCCCTGCTCAAGGAGAAAGAGATCTCCGAGGACGAGCAGCACCGTGCCGAAGACGTGATCCAGAAGCTGACCGACAAGTACATCGGCGAGATCGACAAGCAGCTCGAAGTGAAGGAACACGACCTGATGCAGGTCTGAGCAGCGCCGGGTGGCCCTGCCTGGCCACCCGGATCTCCCACCGCCATTGCGAGACATCATGACGTCAGCGCAGACCTCTGCATCGAAGATGCCACCGAAGCCCCCCGGCGACGGCCTGCCGCGCCATGTGGCGGTCATCATGGACGGCAACAACCGCTGGGCGCGTGCGCGAGGGCTCTCCGGTATCCGTGGCCATCATGCCGGCGTCGAGGCCGTGCGGGCGGTGATCCGGCGCGCCGCCGAGCGCGGCATCGAGACCCTGACGCTGTTCGCCTTCTCCAGCGAGAACTGGCGTCGCCCCGAGGCTGAAGTGAGCGCTCTTATGGAGCTGTTTCTCCTCGCGCTCAAGCGTGAAGTGAAGAAGCTCCACAAGAACGGCATCCGGCTCTCGGTGATTGGCGACCGCTCCGCCTTCTCCAGCTCGATCCAGAAGCACATCGACAGGGCCGAGGCGCTGACCCGCGACAACCAGCGCATGCATCTGGTGATCGCGGCCAACTATGGCGGTCGCTGGGACATTGCCATGGCGGCGCGCCGCCTGGCCGAGCGTGCTGCGGCCGGGGAGCTGGATCCGGCTGCGGTCGATGAGTACGCCGTGCAGGGCGAGCTTTGCCTGGCCGATGAGGCGCCGGTGGATCTGTGCATCCGCACCAGCGGCGAACAGCGCATCTCCAACTTTCTGCTGTGGCAGATGGCCTATGCCGAGCTCTATTTCACGCCGCTGCTGTGGCCCGATTTCGATGGCGATGCCTTCGACCTGGCAGTGGACGACTTCCGCCGACGGCAGCGCCGCTTCGGTATGACCGACGAACAGATCGAGGCTGAAGGTGCTTAGACAGCGAGTCATTACGGCGGCATGGTTGGCGCCGCTGATGCTGGCCGGACTGTTCGGCCTTACGGGCGGTGCCTTTGCCCTCTTCACCGGCGGCATCGTGCTGCTGGCCGCCTGGGAATGGACCAATCTGGCCGGGGTGAGCGAGACGACCCGGCGGCTGGCCCTGGTGGCGGGCATGGCGCTGCTGATGCTCGTGCTGTGGGCAGCAGGCGCTGCGCTGTCGGTCGGGCTCCTGTGGCTGGCCGTGGCTGGCTGGCTGGTCAATCTCTATTGGATCGTTCAGTACCCTGCGCGAAGTGAGCAGTGGCAGTCCATGGCCATGCGCCTGAGCATGGGGCTGTGGGTGCTGCTGCCGACCTGGGTCGGCTTCAACGTGCTGCGCGATACCGGCGGCATCTGGTTGCTCTACGTGCTGCTGCTGGTATGGGGGGCCGATATCGGCGCCTATTTCAGCGGTCGCGCCTGGGGCAGGCGCAAGTTGGCGCCGGCGGTCAGTCCGGGCAAGTCCTGGGAAGGCGTGGCCGGCGGGCTGGCGGTGACGCTGATGCTGGCGCTGGTATTTGCCACCTGGCAGGGGTTGGGTGCGGCGGCTGGCTTGGGGCTGGTCGTGGTCACGGCGATCGTGACGCTGGTCTCGGTGATGGGCGATCTTTTCGAGAGCATGCTCAAGCGCTTCCGCGGTATCAAGGACTCCAGCAACCTGCTGCCGGGCCACGGCGGCGTACTCGACCGCATCGACAGCCTGACCGCCGCGGTGCCGCTGTTCGCGCTGCTCTCGCTCGGGGTCCTGTAGCGTGGATCGCCGTGAGATGAGCGACTCTCGCCGGCAACAGGGCGTGACGGTGCTGGGAGCGACCGGTTCCATCGGCACCAGCACGCTGGACGTGATCGCACGCCACCCCGAACGTTACCGGGTGCATGCGCTGACTGCCCACCGCTCCCGCGAGGCGCTGCTGACCCAGTGTTTGCGCCATCGACCCAGCCTGGCCGTGCTCGACGAGGAGCACGATGCCGCCTGGCTGCGTGAGCGCCTCCTGCAGGCGGGTCTGGCCACCGAGGTGCGGGCCGGGCAGCAGGCGCTCATCGAGGTGGCAAGCGACACCGAGGTGGACGTGGTGATGGCGGCCATCGTCGGCGCCGCGGGGCTGCTGCCGACGCTTGCCGCGGTGCGCGCCGGCAAGCGGGTGCTGCTGGCCAACAAGGAAGCCCTGGTGATCTCGCGATAT
>NZ_BAEU01000169.1:0-16310 GCF_000246875.1 Halomonas sp. KM-1 | reverse complement strand
CATGGGCACAGGGCTGAGCTTCCCTCTACTGTAGGCCAGCTTCAATGTGAGCAAGATGAAGAGTTTCGTTCCTTTTCGTGGAGCCTGGGAACGTGAGCGGAGAAAGGCGGTCGATTTAAGCAGCGCCACTCTAGGGGCGTGGCCAAGGACGATGACTGTGAAAAAAATCCTACTGCCGGTTTTACTCGTGTTGCTTGTTTTAGGCAATCTTGGTGGCTGTGACGCCCCCAAAGCCCCTGAAGCAGGCGATAGTACTGCGCGTAATATCGATCGCTCGATGGAAGGCCTGAAGGAGAGATTGGAAAAGGTGGGGGATGACATCGAAGAAGAGACCAGGAAGGATCTCAGTCCGAAAAGAAGAGCCCGGCACGAGGCCGGGCAAGTGGGAATAGGCACCTCAGGCACAACGGCTTGAAGCCGCTTAGAACTCTTCCCATTCGGCTACGGTGCTGCTGTTGGCGAGCCTGGGTCGGTGTGCCGGAGTAGCGTTGTGGCGAAGCGAGACAGACTGACCGCTTGCCTGTGATAGGCGGGTTTCGATCGCAGGACGGCGTTGAGTGTCGCTGGTGTCTTCAGCTAGACGGAAGGTCGCCACTGCGGCCTCGAGCTGAGCCGCTTGCTCCTCCAGCGAGGCGGCAGCAGCCGAGGCTTCCTGCACCAGAGCGGCGTTCTGCTGTGTGACTTGATCCATTTGCGAAACCGCCATGTTGACCTGCTCGATACCGCTGCTCTGTTCCTGGGAAGCTGCGGAAATCTCATCCATGATGTCGGTGACACGGCGCACTGATGCAACCACCTCGCGCATGGTCGTGCCGGCGTTCTCGACCAGGGTCGAGCCTTTGTGAATCTGCTCGGACGACGCTTCGATCAGTGCCTTTATTTCCTTGGCTGCTTCGGCGCTACGGCTGGCGAGGTTGCGTACCTCTCCGGCAACGACGGCAAACCCCCGACCTTGCTCACCGGCTCGCGCCGCTTCGACGGAAGCGTTGAGTGCCAGAATGTTGGTCTGGAAGGCAATGGAGTCGATGACGCTGATGATCTCGACGACCTTGCGCGAGCTTTCGGTAATGCCGTGCATGGTGTCGATTACTTCATCGACCACCTCGCCGCCCCGACCGGCGGTGGTCGAGGCATCATTGGCGAGGGTGCTCGCCTGTCTGGCGTTGTCGGCATTCTGCTTAACCGTTGCGGTCAGCTGGTCCATGCTGGCAGCCGTTTCCTGCAGCGAGGCGGCTTGCTCTTCGGTACGTGAGGAAAGGTCGGTGTTGCCCAGCGAGATTTCCCTGGCGCCGACGTGAATCGAGCCGCTGCTCGAGCGCACGGTGGCCACGGTCTGGCCGAGGCCGGTTTGCATGTGCTGCATGGCGGAAAACAGCTTGCCGATCTCGTTACGACCGCGATCGGCTATGCGATGAGAAAGATCGCTCTTGGCAATTCGCTCGAAGTGCTCTACGGCTTCCTGTAGAGGCAGCACAATCACCCGCACCATTGCAATGCGCACCAAGACGATGAGCAATATTGAAGACAATAAAGCGATGATTTCTATCAAGTCGAGAAACGCCACCGTAGATTCGTAATTATCGATTAACGCATCGACATGCTCGTCTGCGAAGTCGGAGAAACGCCTGCTTTCACTCCGAAAGGTATTCTTCTGCTCCTCGACTCTGGTGATCAGGGCCTGAAAAGCCACGCTATCGCCCATGGCGAGCGCGCTTCTCTGTTGCTCCAAGCTGGCCAGCAGAGTGGTAAGCGCTGCCTGAAGGCTGGTTTCGAAAGCTACGCTTTGGTCATCATCCTTAGGCGAGTCGAGATAGACGCTGAAGCGCTGCTCCGCTATATGCTTGGCAGCATCGTACTCTTCAAGCAGCATCGTGAGTCGTGTGGGCTCTTCGTCGCTCAAAGCCGTGGCAGCCTGAAGCAGATAGAGCTGCATGTCGCTAATGTTTGCACGTGTCAGTGACACGTTATTCAGCTGGTGTACGCTTGCCTCGTCCAACTGGCGGAGCGTCCTTTCCCCCAGATGGCCTGTGTACATACCCAAGGCTGCCAAACATAGGATGGCAGTAGCCAGAAGGGCCAGGGCAGCTGTCAGGCCCGTCTTGACGGACAGATTACGGAGCATTCGGGTCATTGATAGATCCTCCTCCATGGCTTCTTTGCGCCATGGCATACGAGTGGGAAGGCTTGAGAGCGGGATTGGGACACTCGTCAAGGAAGGCTCGTGGTGAGGGATCTTGTGGTGGTCTTGCCACGCGCCTAGACGCGTTATCGGCCGATGGGGGGGATTATAAAACGGCGTTCTTCTGAAGCTTCGTTCAGCCAGGCCCTTTGTGTTCCGGTATTTGCAACAGTTACATAGACTTGGATCATCTCTGGATGAGTATTGATAGTCTGGATTAATGAAAAGGCCTAAGTAAATGCGTAAAAATCATCGGCCTATGTTGTCTTTGGGATGACAAACAATAAGGCCGGCATTGCGCCGGCCATTTGCAACGGGGCTGTGCTCAGCTGTTCTGTTCGATGCCCTGCAGGTACCACGGGGCGCCGTCACGCATCTCGCGAACCAGGTGCCAGGTCTCGTTGAACTCGGTCTGCTCGCCGTTCTCGTCGAGGATACCGTGGAAGATAACGGTGGCCTCGGCCTGCTTGCCGATTTCACGTACGTCACCGAGCTCGGCGAACAGGCGCACGGTCTCTGTGCGATTGTTGGCCGGATGCTTGCTGCGCTCCTCGCGCAGAAGATTGTAGAGCTCGGGAGTGACGTACTCCTGAATGCCGCTGAAGTCATTGTTGTCCCAGGCGCGCTGCAGCGTCATGAAGTGCTCCTTGGCGCCGGACAGGAAGCGCTCTCGATCGAACCACTCCGGAAGGCTGTCGAAAGCGCCGCCCATGGTAGCACCCGGTGCCGGCTGGAAGGCCTGGGGAGCAGCGTGCGGCTGGTTATCGGCTGGCTGAGGGCCGCCAGCCACGGCGGTACGGCGACGCGCCAGCAGCCGGAACAGCAGGAAGCCGAGGCCGGCAATGAGCAGGATGTCCATCAGGCGCAGCTCATCGAAGGCACCACCGAAGAACAGCGCGGCCAGCAGACCACCTGCCAGCATGCCGCCCAGCATACCGGGCATACGAGAGCCGGCGGCCTGGCTGGGCTGAGCCTGTCGTGCCGGGGCGGCCTGGTTGGGGGCGGCTGCCGGGCGATCAGCGGATCGGGAGAAGCTGCCGACGTTACCGCCGCCGCCCATGCGGCGGGCTTCGGCATGTTCGACGGCCAGGCCGAAGCCCATTACGGCGACCATGAGCATGACCAGGAAGTGACGCATCGCTTGGTTCCTCTTCAGGATTGAGGGAAAAGTAGAATTTGGATGCTCCATTCTAGCGGCTATGCTGGGGAAAGTGCTGAAAAAATGGGGTAAAGCCATGCGCTTGAAGAGTGAAAACAGCTTGCTGCTGATCGTCGATCTGCAGGCGGGACTGCTGCCGGTCATCGATGGCGGCAACCAGGCCGTTGCCGAAGCACAGTGGCTTGGCGTGCTCGCCTGTGAGCTGGAGGTGCCGGTCTGGCTGACCGAGCAGTATCCAGAGGGGCTGGGCGGCAGCGAGCCGCGGCTGCTGGAAGCGCTACCGGACTATCGCCTATGGCAAAAGGTGCACTTCAATGCCCATGCCGAGTCGGATTTTGCCACCGCGCTGGAAAAAAGCGGCAGGCGTCAGATCGTGCTGTGCGGCAGCGAGGCGCACATCTGCGTGATGCAGACCGGCCTCGGGCTGCTGGAAGCGGGCTATGAGGTGTACTGGCTGAGCGAGGCGTCCGTCAGCCGGCGCGCCGAGGAGGCCAGCCTTGCCCGTGAGCGGATGACGGGGGCGGGCGCCACGCCGGTGACGGCCGATATGGTGGCCTACGAGTGGCTCGAGCGCTGTGACGACGAGCGCTTCCGTCAAATCCACCGGCGTTTTCTCAAGCCCCGCGCCTCGCGCCCGCTGCGCTTCTACTGATACATGGTGACTGATCGGGCTCAGTGTTGGGCTTCGCGTCGAGTGAAGACCAGCGTATCGCCCTCGGACATGGCGGGATTGAAGGCGTAGCCCGCCACGTCGAACTTCTTGAGGGCTTCGGGATCGTCCAGGCGCTGGCGAATCATCCAGGCGGCCATCAGGCCGCGTGCCTTTTTGGCATAGAAACTGATGATCTTGTAGCTGCCGTTCTTCTCGTCCTTGAATACCGGTGTGATCACCCGGGCGTCGAGCCGCTTGGTGTCGACGGCCTTGAAATACTCGTTCGAAGCGAGGTTCACCAGTACCTTGGAGCCGCTTTCGGCAATGGCCCGATCGAGTGCCTCGGTCAGCGTGCCCTGCCAATAGGCGTAGAGGTCCTTGCCAGCCGGATTGGCCAGCCGCGTGCCCATTTCCAGGCGGTAGGGCTGGATCAGATCGAGCGGCCGCAGCAGCCCATACAGGCCCGAAAGAATGCGCAGATGGCGCTGGGCGAACTCGTTGTCGGCGTCGCTGAAAGAGGCAGCCTCGAGACCCACGTAGACGTCGCCCTGGAAGGCCTGGGCCGCCGGCTTGGCGTTGTCGGGCGTGAAGCGCGGGTGCCATTCGGCGAAGCGGGCGGCGTTGAGGCCCGCCAACTTGTCGCTGATGCCCATCAGTTCGCTGAGCTGCTGTGGGGAGTAGTCGCGCAGGATCTCGATCAAGCGCTGGCTGTGGTCGAGAAAATCCGGCTGCGAGTGGGTGGCCGTGGTGGCCGGGGTCTCGAAGTCCAGCGTCTTGGCCGGCGAGATCACGCTCAGCATGGGGCACTCCTGTACCAGATGGGACGAATCGAACGAAGCGTGATTATATCAACCGCCGCGCGAAGACGGGGCTATCGATGCGATAGCCCTCGCCGATACCGGGCGAACCCCTCAGGGGCAGGGGTTGGGGATGCGCCGGTGCACCTCTTCGATGGCATCCAGCACGCTCTGCTCTAGCTTCAGCGACTCGCTGGCGAGGTTGGTCTCGAGCTGCTCCATGGTGGTGGCGCCAATGATGTTACTGGTCAGGAAGCTACGCGAATTGACGAAGGCCAGCGCCATCTGGGCCGGGTCGAGGTCGTGCTCGCGGGCAATGTCGACGTAGGCACGGGTGGCCTGTTCGGCCAGCGGCGAGGTATAGCGCTTGAAGCGCTCGAAGAGCGTGAGGCGAGCGTTCTCGGGGCGGGCGCCATCCAGATACTTGCCGGAGAGTACGCCGAAGGCCAGCGGCGAATAAGCCAGCAGGCCCACGTTCTCGCGATGGGCGATCTCGGCTAGACCGACCTCGAAGGAGCGATTGAGCAGATTGTAGGGGTTCTGGATCGAGGCAACCCGCGGCAGACCGAGCCGTTCTGCGAGCTGCAGCGCCTTCATCACCCCCCACGGCGTCTCGTTGGAGAGACCGATGGCGCGAACCTTGCCGGCATCCACCAGCTCCTTGAGCACAGCAAGGGTCTCTTCCAACGTGACGGCGCTTTCCTCTTCGTCGTGCTCGTAGCCCAGGCGTCCGAAGTAGTTGGTCGAACGCTCGGGCCAGTGGAGCTGGTAGAGATCGACGTAGTCGGTGCGCAGCCGCTCGAGGCTGGCATCGATGGCCTGATGGATGTGCTCCCTGTTCAGGCGTGGGCCGCCGCGGATGTGCTCGAGGCCCGGGCCGGTCACCTTGGTTGCGATGATCACGTCGTCGCGGCTTTCACGGCGCTTGAGCCAGCTGCCGATATAGGCCTCGGTGCGCCCCTGTGTCTCGGCTCGGGGCGGTACAGGATACATTTCGGCCGCGTCGATGAAGTTGATGCCGAAGGCTACGGCACGGTCGAGCTGATCGTGGGCTTCGGATTCGCTGTTCTGCTCTCCGAACGTCATGGTGCCCAGGCACAGGCGGCTGACCTCGATACCCGTGTCGCCAAGCGGTCGCGTCTGCATCATCGCTCCTGTTGAAAGTCGAATCGGTGGCGAGCTCGTTGCCTATCCAGAGCCATGCTAGCCGAGCACTACCAAGGCAGCAAATCTAGGGGTTGAGTCGCCGGCGGGGCGGGCGTATGCTGGCCACCCTCAAGCGGCCCCGGCGGAGTCCCGCGGCGAGTTCAGACAGGCCATGACGACGACCACAGGGTGGTGCCACGTCATCAGGCTGGTTTCAGACGAACCCAAGGTTGTTTGCACGATGACGCAGGCATCATCACTGTTCACCCGACTCGAATACCGTCTTGCCGAACAGCTGTTTCACACACGCTGGTTGCCACGCTCTCCGCGTACCCAGCGTTTGACCATGCACCTCTTCGAGCGCTGCGCCGATGCCGGTCATCCCGGTGCGCTTTCGCTCTACGGGCATATGCTCTTCCAGCGTGGGGTCAGCCCTCAGGACAAGGCGCGTGGCGCTCGCTACGTGCTCGAGGCTGCGCAGGCCGGCAACCTCAAGGCTCAATACCAGGCTGGGCGGATCCTCGAACACGGCTGTGCTCAGTATCCTCGCCGTGAGGCGAGTGCCGTGACCTGGTATGCCCGCGCCGCTGAGGCAGGGCATCCGCTTGCCGCCGTGCGCCTGGCGCAAGCCTATCGCCTGGGTGAGCTGGGGCTGCCGGTGGACAGAGTTCAAGCCGCCCATTGGCAGGCGCTCGCCGACCGGCATGCGGGTCTGGAGTGTGGCGAGCTGGACAGAGACGACACTCAAGCCCGACACTAACCCCACTTACCGCCGCTTCTGTACGCGGCTCTGCTTTCGAGGATACGTCCATTCGTGACGCTGCCGACACTGCTGGATATCGAGGCGTCCGGATTCGGGCGCGGTAGCTACCCCATCGAGATTGGCCTGGCACGGGCCGACGGTAGCTGCTGCGCCTTCCTCGTGCAGCCGCTGGACGAGTGGACGCATTGGGACCCCAAGGCCGAATTGCTGCACGGCATTTCCCGTGCACGTCTGCAGCGTGAAGGTCTACCCATCGCCCAGGTGGCGCGCTGGCTCAATGATGAACTGAGTGAGATCGGCGTGGCTTACAGCGATAGCTGGGGCTATGACAATACCTGGCTATCGCTGCTGTTTCACCATGCCGGCATGCTGCCCGCCTTTCGCCTCGAGGCACTGCGCATTCTGCTCAGCGAACGCCAGCTCGGTGCGTGGCACCGCACCCGGGAAGCCCTGGTGAAAGAGCTGGGGATACGGCGCCATCGCGCCGGAGACGATGCCCGCCTGCTGCAACTTACCTATCTGCGCACCCGCGAAGACGACGATAGCGCCGACACCTCTATCTCTCGCCGCTGACCGCAAGCAGCACCTTGCCGATATTGGCGTCCCGCTGCACATGGGCGTGAGCGGCTTCGACTTCGTCGATCGGCCAGGTACGATCGATCAGCGGTCGAATCTCTCCCTTGGCAAGGCGCGGCCAGACATGGGCTTTCAGCGCATCGAGGATGGCGCCCTTGGCCGCCGGTGGTTTGGCGCGCAGGGTCGAGCCGATCAGCCGCTGGCGTTTCATCAGCATGCGGCCCAGGTCGAGCTCGGCGTGTCGCCCACCCATCAGGCCGATCAGCACCAGACGTCCGTCGGCATTCAGCACGCGCTGATTGTCGGCCAGATAAGCGCCACCCACGGGGTCGAGAATCAGGTCGGCGCCGCCCCATGCCTTCACGGCATCCGCGAAGCTGCCCTCATGGCGATTGAAAACCGCATCGGCGCCCAACTCTCGGCAGACGGCAAGCTTGGCGTCACTGCCCGCCGTGACGAAGCAGGGGTGGCCGAAGGCCCGGCAGAGCTGAATGGCGGCAGTGCCGACACCGCTGGCACCGGCGTGCAGCAGGACCCGCTCTCCGGCCGCCAGCTGTCCCACCATGAACAGATTGAGCCAGGCAGTGGCAAACACCTCGGGCAGCGCGGCCGCCTCGCACAGGTTCAGGCCCTCGGGTATCGGCAGTACCTGCCGTGCATCGACCACGACCTCCTCGGCATAGCCGCCGCCCGCCAGCAGAGCGCAGACCCGCTCTCCCGGACGCAGCGTATCGACGCCGGGACCGACCTCGCTCACCGTGCCGCTGATCTCGAGGCCGAGCACGTCGCTGACCCCGAGCGGCGGTGGATAATGGCCGGCGCGCTGCATCAGGTCGGCGCGATTGACCCCGGCCCAGGCCACCGCGAGGCGCACCTCTCCGGCAGCGGGGCCTGGCGGGATGGGCTGTTCGCGCCAGGCCAGGCGCTCCTGATCGACGGCGATGGCGTGCATGGCAGCTCTCCTAGGTAACGGATACGGCGAGCCGAGCCTCCAGGGCATCCAGCAATGCGGCGGGCTCGGCGGCGTCGATCAAGCTGTCACGGGTGCGGCCGTTGAGAAAACCGTGCTCCACCGTACTGTCGAGAAACGCCAGCAGCGGGCTGTAGAAACCGGCAGTGTCGAGCACGCCGATGGGCTTGTCGTGCAGTCCCAGGTACTGCCAGGTCCAGGCCTCGAACAGCTCCTCCATGGTGCCGATGCCTCCGGGCAGGGCGATGAAGGCGTCGGCATGGGCGGCCATGCTGGCCTTGCGCTCGTGCATGTTGTTCACGCGGATCAGGGTCGGCAGCCCCTCGTGGGCCTGCTCGCGCTCCACTAGGTGGTCGGGCATCACACCGATCACGTTGCCGCCCTTCTCCAGCACGGCGTTGGCCAGCGCTCCCATCAAGCCGATGCGGGCGCCGCCATAGACGAGGCCGTGTCCGCGCGCAGCCATTTCGTGGCCGAGGGCTCGGGTGGCTTCCAGAAAGACAGGGTCCCGGCCATCGCGGGAGCCCAGGTAGACACAGAAATTCGACATGCGCTTCTCCTTGGCAAGCCCATATCGTAGCAGCTGCCGCCCGTCAGGGAGAGGCTGTGGAAGCGTCGAAGGAAAAGAATCAGGGCAGGCAGCCGGCCACGCCGAACTCGGCGTCGAGCCACTGGCCGACGACGTTGTTGCCGCACAGGTGGTGAGCATACTGGGTGTGCAGGCAGCGCACTTGATCCCAGTTGGCAATGCCGCCGATGCCGCGTTCGCGCATGACGTCCGCATAGCCGAGCCGCTCGACTTCGGCGCGCTGGACATCACTCATGTAACGCCAGCGCCTGTCCACGTAGTCGCGATGACTGGCGTGATAGGTGGCGAGAAAATCGGGCTCTTCCTGCAGTCTTGCCTCGAGCTGCTTGATGGCACCGCTGGCTTCGATCCGGGAAATCTCGACCTTGAGGCGCGCACAGCTCAGCCAGTACAGGGTGGGGAACGGCTTGCCGTCGACGATGGGGGCCATGCGCAGCACCAGCGGGGTGCCTTCGCCGTCCACGGCGGCGACGGCCTCGATGCCTCGCGGAGCGCGCCCCAGTTGCTCGGCGATGATCGCGAGCTGGCGGTCGTCAGGCATCTGGTCGGTCTGGATCACCATCGTTGCGGTCCCGGATGAACTTGTTGGAGCGGCCCACGGCGCGAAAGAAGGTCCGGTTGAGCTGCTCGGGCGTAGGCACGTAGCCGCGCCATTGGCGTTCGCAGTACTCGTTGGCCCGAGCCATCAGCACGTCGTAGAGGCGATTGAACGGCGCATCATAATCGTAGGGGTCGGCGCCGAACAAGCGGATGTGCGGGTAGTCGGCGAAACGCTCCATGAAGTAGCGCTCCAGGTCGGCTTCCACGGCACGATGCTGGGCGACGTTGTCAGGGTCGAGCCAGAGGTTGTAGCGGATGGCCATAAAGGACTCCTGCTGGCGATGAATGGCCCGTCTGACGGGTCATGGAAATTTGACTCCGGGAGAGCGACTTCGGCTCACGATGGAATCATATCCGGGCCAGCGGGGCCAGGCGTGCCTGACACAGACGGATCAGGTCGGCAGGAGCCAGGGCGATCTCCAGGCCGCGGCGACCGCCACTGACGTGCAGTCGCGCGAGGCCCTCGGCGCTGGCGTCGACAAAGGTCGGCAGGCGTTTCTTCTGCCCCAGTGGGCTGATGCCACCCAGCACGTAGCCGGTGGCGCGCTCGGCCTCGGCCGCCTCGGCCATGCCCGCTCGCCGGGCACCGGCCGCCTTGGCCAGCGCCTTGAGGTCGAGCTGGCCGGTCACCGGCACGATGCCCACCGCCAGGCGCCCATCGTCGAGACGGGCGATGAGGGTCTTGAACACGCTTTGCGGGTCGAGCCCCAGGGCGTTGGCGGCTTCTTCGCCGTAAGCCGGGGCGCGGGGATCGTGCTCGTAGACGAGCAGTTCGAAGGGAGCGCCGTCGCGCTCCAGCACCTTGACCGCGGGCGTCATGCGTCGGTCGGCTCCTCGAGCGGCTGCAGATGGGCCTCGAGTGCCTGGCGCAGTTCGCCCTCGATGGGCACTGCGCGCTTGGTGTCATGGTCGAAGTGCACCATCACGGTATGGCCCAGATTGGTCAGCTCGCCCTTCTGCCACGCCTCCTGGGTGACGGTGAAGGAGCTGTTGCCGAGGCGCGAGACGTAGGTGCGGATCTCGATCTCGTTGCCGTAGTGCAGCTCGGCGCGGTAGTCGACTTCCATGCGCGCCATGATCAGCTTCCACTTGCGCGGATCCAGGTCCGGCGTGAACAGGCGAAACAGGTCGTTGCGTGCCAGCTCGAACCAGGCCGGCAGGCGGGTGTTGTTGACGTGGCCGAGAGCATCGGTGTCGTAGAAGGCGGGTTCGACGGTACGCACGAACATGTGAGAGTCCCTTTGCTGTCTTGTGGTCTTGTAGCGTGTCGTTGGCAGGTGGACAGCATTGCCCCGAGCAAACGCTAGGTCAAGAGCCTGTCGCCCGTCTCGCGCCATACCAGGCCTGGAGTCGCATCCACCCGAGCAGCCACAGCGTAGCCACGGCGAAGCCCGCGAGAGTGCCCCACAGCAGACCCAGGGTGGCATAGGTGAGCGACACGCACAGGGCATAGCAGAGCAGCGCGCCGAGCCCGGCCGGATAGTGCTTGATCACCGTGGCGGCCGGCGCGGCGCCGTGGGTGAGGTGCAGGATCACCAGCAGGGGGTACATCGAGATCGGAAAGGCCGCCAGCATACCGGCCCAGGACGTTGGCAGCACATGAGCCAGGCCGGTGACCAGGAAGACGATGGCGGTGGCAAGGCCGGCGCGCAGTATTAGCGGCTGCCAGCGCGAGCCGCCGGAGCGTGCCTTGGTGCGGGCTTCCGGTACGTGGCGATAGAGCCAGGTAAAGACGAAGATGGCCGCCAGGGTCACCAGCGTCCCGCTCAAGCGGTCGAGTTCGAAGCGCGTCAGCGTGAGGCTCGTCAGCCACCAGGCCACGAGGCCGCCCGCCGTGCCGGCGAGCACCCCCTTCAGGCCGTCGTGCCTGCCGCAAATGAGATAGCCGCCCCCCAGCGCCATGGTGGCGGTGAAGCCCGCCAGGCTGTAAACGGCACTCTCGGCGGCAAAGCCCGGCGAGATCTCCAGACCGATGAAGAACAACGCGATCGCCGTGCCCAGGGGGTAGCCGGAGAGCAGGCCGGCCATGCGCGTGCTGACACGCTCGGCGACCAGCGAGAGCCCTAGCACGATGCCGATCGATACCGCGAGCTTGGCCAGCTGCCAGCTCAAGGGAACGTCCATGGGTCTTCCTTGTGGTGAGGCTATACCAGGCGCAGGCCCTGGCGATCGGCCCAGGCGGCTCCCACCGCATGGGTCAGTTTCTCCTGCAGGTGCTCAGGCAGGGCGGCGCGTGCGTCGTCCACGCTGGCGAAGTCGCGGTTGCGCAGCCAGCAGTAGGCCCAGGCGCAGGCCTCGTCGTCACTCTTCGGTACCGGACGCGCCGGCATCTGTATCAGCAGGAAGGTGGCGGTGCGGGCTGCCCACAGGGGGATGTCGTCGCCCGCTGCGGATTGGCTCCATGCCTCCAGAGCCTTGCCGTCGGGAGTGGCTTCCGGGTCGCCCAGGCGAGCGACCCGTGCCGTCTCGGCCAGGATCAGCGCGAGGCGGTCCGGGTCGCCCTGCCCCAGTTGTCGCCACTGCGCGATCGTTGCCGACATACCGCGGCGTGCCTTGGCATAGAAGCCGCTTTGCGGCATGGTTTCGCTCATATCTACTTCCGAGGAAAGAACATGGAGTTCGATTTTGCCACGCCCATCGAGCGACGCCACCCCGAGGGGGGCGATTGGCCGTCGCAGAAATGGCATCGCTATGATGCCAGCATCCTGCCGCTGTGGGTGGCCGACATGGATTTTCCCTCGCCGCCTCAGGTGATCGAGGCGCTACGGGCGAGGGTCGACCATGGCGTGTTCGGCTACGGGACGGTGCCCGACAGTCTCAAACAGACGCTTTGCGAGTGGAGTTCACGCGAGTACGGCTGGGCCATCGAGCCGGAGTGGCAGCTGTGGCTTCCCGGCGTGGTCCCTGCGCTGCATCTGGCCAGCCTGGCGCTGACCGAGCCGGGTGAGGGCGTGCTGACTCTCACGCCCATCTACCCGCCGTTTCTCAAGGTGGCCAAGCGCACCGGGCGCGTGCCTCAGCAGGTGGCCCTGGCCGAGCCGGCCGGCCCCGGCGAGCCATGGCGGCTCGATCTGGCAGCGCTGGAGGCGGCCATCACCCCCGAGACCCGGCTGCTGCTGTGGTGCCAACCGCACAATCCCACCGGGCGGGTCTGGCGACACGCGGAGCTGGCCGGCCTGGCGGCGCTGGTCGAGCGGCACGACCTGCTGGTGGTCTCCGACGAGCTGCACTGCGATCTGCTGCTGGATGAAGACGCCCGGCACCGGCCGTTGGCGGCGGCTTTCCCCCAGCTTGCGGCACGCACCATCACGCTGTGGGCGCCCTCCAAGACCTTCAACCTCGCCGGCCTCACCGCCGCCTGTGCGGTGATTCCGAACGGCGAGTTGCGCCAGCGCTTCGCGGCGGCGGCACGTGGCCTGCTGCCGGACGTCAACGTGCTCGGGCTGGTGGCCGCCGAGGTAGCCTACGGGCAATGCAATGATTGGCGGCAGGCGCTGTTGCAGACGCTGCGCGGCCATCGCCAGACGCTGATCGAGCGGGTTGCCCAGTGGCCTGGCGTTGGCATGAGCGTGCCGGAGGCGACCTATCTGGCCTGGCTCGACCTGCGCCATGCTCAAGGGCTAGGCGGTCACCAGGGCTCGCCGCAGCAGGTGTTGCTGCAAGAGGCGAAGGTGGCGCTTTCGGATGGGGCCGACTTCGGCTGGCCGGGGTTCGTGCGGCTCAACTTCGGCACCACCGCATCTCAGCTCGAAGTGGGGCTGGCCCGCCTCGACGGCGTGCTGAAGGGCTGAAGAGGTGAGTGGCAGCGCCAGGGGATGTCCCTGGCGCTGGCCCGCGCAGGAAGGGGCGGTATCAGTAGAGCAGGGTGAACAGCTTGCGCCGGTAGGTGACGGTCAGCGGATGCTCGGCGCCAAGGGCGTCGAACACCCTCAGCAGGGTCTTGCGTGCCGCGTCGTCGTCGTAGGCGCGGTCCTTGCGCATCACCTCGAGCAGCCCCTCGAGGCCGCTTTCATAATCGCCATCGGCAATCTGGCGCATGGCGCGCTTGAAGCGAGCCTCGCTGTCGTCGCGTCCGGCCAGGGCGGCCAGCTCCTCGTCGCTTGGCGCCCCCTCGCGGAACTCGATGCTGGCGCGCACGCCACGTGCCGGGGCGGCGTCCCGCTCCTCGGGGGGGAGGTTGTCGAGCAGGGCGAGTGCCTCTTCGCCGCGGCCTTCCACCACCAGCGCCCGGGCCAGCTCTACCTGATAGGGGTAATGCTCGGGGTTCTGCTGCATCAGCTGTTCATAGATGGCACGGGCCGTGGCGGCGTCGCCCTGAGCCAAGGCCTCGGCGGCCTGCTCTTCAGGGCTGGCCGGCGCATCTTCCGGTGCCGGAAAGTAGCGCGCCAGCCACTCGCGGACCTCCTTCTCGGGCAGCGCGCCCTGAAAGTGATCCACCAGCCCGCCCTGGCTGATCAACTTGACGTCCGGCACCGAGCGCACGCCGAGCTGGGCGGCGATTTCCTGATTCTCCTCGATATTGAGCTTGGCCAGGATGAAGGTGCCGCGATATTCGCGAGTCAGCTTCTCCAGTATCGGCATCAGCACCTTGCAGGGCTGGCACCATGGTGCCCAACAGTCGAGCAGCACCGGCACCTGCATGGAGAACTCCAGCAGCTGCTGGATGTTGTTGCGGTCGACGTCGATGATCAACTGCTCATCGCTGGGCGCCGCCTGGGGCGAAGGTGCTGAGGTGTCTTGGGGCGCCGTCAGGGGGGCGCCGCTGCGAGGATCGACGATGGACATGGCGTTGGCCTTGCGCAAAGAGGTGAGTTCGTTCGAAAGATGCGGGTAAAGGCGTCGGGATTCAAGAGGCTGAGGCGTACGCTGGCTGCGCGTTGGTCAGTCTGCAACGGTGGGCGCGGCATCCCTGGCGGGGCTGTGATAGTCTCGTGTTCGTCCGGTCGAATCGGGGCCGGGCACCCCAGACATGAGGATCCATGGGATGGCAACGTACCGACTGAACGGCGATAGCGACCTGATCGACAACCCATCACCTCGCTGTGCATGCATGCTGGTGCTGGATACCTCCGCGTCGATGTTCGGCCCGCCGATCCGTGAACTGAACGCCGGCGTCCAGGCCTTCATCTCGGCCATTCAGGAGGACGACATGGCGGCCTGCTCCGTCGAGCTCGGCGTCATCACCGCCGGTGGCAAGGTCACCGAACAGTTGCCTTTCACCACGGCCATGAACATTTCCCAGTGTCGGCAGTTCACCGCCTCCGGCCTCACGCCGCTGGGCGGTGCCATGGAGCTGGCGCTCGATCGCCTCGAAGAGCGTACCGCGGCCTACCGCAAGGCCGGTGTCGCCTACTACCAGCCCTGGCTGGTGGTGATAAGCGATGGCGTGCCCACCGATCAGTGGCAGGCCGTTTCGGCCAGAGCACGGGCCCTGGCCCAGCAGCGCAAGCTGGTGGTGATGCCGGTGGGAGTCGAAGAGGCCGACCTCGAGGCGCTCAGCGCCTTCTCCACGCGCCCGGCCAAGCGCCTGGACGGCCTGAAGTTTCGCGAGTTCTTCCTGTGGCTGTCGGCCAGCATGAGCCGTGTCTCGGCCTCCTCTTCCACGACCGAGCAGGTCAAGCTGCCACCCACCGATAGCTGGGACAGCATCTGAACGGATATCGAGGCGCATGCGCGACGAGATGACGGCAACAGGCACTGACTTGACTACCGCCCGCCCGGCCAAGGTTCGATAATGATGGCAGGCATGGTGGCGAAGGAGGTCGAGTGGTGACGCCCGCTTTGGTGGTGAGGGATTCGCAGGGCAAGGAGCGCCGCCTCGGCAAGCGCCTGGAGCGCGGTGGCGAGGGCGAGATCTTCGCCCTGCGCGAGCGTCCCGACGTGATCGTCAAGTGGTACTACCCAGAGGTGCTCGACAGGCGCGGCGAGGAGCTGCACCGCAAGGTCGAGGCCATGCGCATCCTGCGCGACGCCCACATGACCCGCGACGTGTGCTGGCCGCTGATCCGCGTCTTTGACGAACGTCATCGCTGGATCGGTTTCGCCATGTACCGGGCGCGCGGCGTGAAGATGAGCTTTCTCGCCCACGCCTTGCTCTATCAGCGCTATTTTCCCGGCCTCGACCGGCGCCGGATCGTCGGCTACCTGATCCGTTTCGTCGAGATCGTGCAGCAGATGCACGAGGCCGGGGTGTGCATCGGCGACTACAACCTCAACAACGTGTTCTGCGTGCCCTCATCCGACCAGGTCACGCTGATTGACTGCGACAGCTACCAACTGCGCCTCGACGGTACCTTCTATCCCTGTCCCGTCGGCAGCCCCGACATGACGCCCAAGGAGCATCAGGGCGTCTCCTTCCGCCATACCATCCGCACGCCGCGCAGCGAGGCCTTCTCGCTGGCCATCGTGCTGTTCAAGTGCCTGATGCTGGGGCGCCATCCCTACGACATCGTCGGCGGCGACGACCCGGTGCGTAACCTGAGGCGCGGCAACTTCGCCTACGGCCGCGGACAGCGCGATGTGCCTCAAGGGGTCTGGTACGACCTCTGGCAGGCACTGCCCGACACCCTCCGCGACATGTTCGTGACCACCTTCACGGTGGGGGCCGACGCCCCCATTCAGCGGGCCACGCTGCCGCAGTGGCACGCGGCGCTGAGCGACTATCGCGAGGCGTTGGCAGCCGGCAAGCATGTCGTGCACCTGGCAACGCCCGGCCGACCCCAACGTTCGCAGGTACTGCATGCCCGCTGAGTTACCCGCCTTCCCGAGTGAGAGCACATCGTGCTGGTCGACTCTGGCCGTGGCCACGGCCGGACTGAGCCATGTGGAGAAAACGCCGCCCATGCCCTGCCAGGACGCCGCAGGCGGGGTGGCGGCGCC
>NZ_BAEU01000170.1:0-1372 GCF_000246875.1 Halomonas sp. KM-1 | reverse complement strand
TCGGATTTTGATTAGTGATTAATTTTGCTTATAGTTATTTATCAACGCTTTTTTGTCGCGGGAATAAGCCGGTACGCATTAACTACAGCAGAAGACTTAGTTGTATTTCGGCTATGTTGCGTCAGCCTGTCAAAAAAATCGATTCGAGTATTATCAGAGAGAAAGTAAATGAAAAAATAATTCTCCACAGCTTTATCCTGGGAGATAAAAAAAGGCAAATTATAGAGAAAGTAAGGCTGAATAATTCGAGCAAGTTGAGTCCGGAGTTCAAGTATTATTGCTCAGACTTTCCAAAAAAAGGAAAGGAATGGAAATCTCCGAATGTCATTGGTTTGGTGTTTGATGAAGATTATTTTTCCATCTTTATAGAATACGTAGCAATGGGTGGCGAGTTTCGAAAAATTCGCCACTCGCTTGATGATTATTGTCAGGCAGCCTATTGTCTTGGTCGAATGAATGCTAATTTATTTTCAGCCCAGAATGATTTTAAAAAGGGTGGCTCTTTTGTATTAAAGAAAGATCCTCAGCTTGACCTTCTAGAAGAGAAAATTCGCTCCTTCAGGGAGATAGTGATATCTGAAAATTTAATAAGCATGGGTGAGCAAGATAATTTATTTTACTCCTTACGTAGGTTTGAAGCTGCCTTCAAAGGGAGTAGGTATTTATTCGACTCCTTGCCTGTAACTTTTTGTCATGGCGATGCAAACCGTGGCAACCTCTTTCTAGCAAATGATGCCTATGAAATAATGCTCATTGACTGGGAGAGGGTGAGGCTTGCCAATTTTGGTTATGATCTCGCGCAGCTGTTGTATTCGACGTTTTGGGGAAGCATGTCATATGGCTCTATTCGTGACGGTTCTCTGATGGAAGAATTTCAACCTGCAGTGTTGCAAAGCTATCATCGTGGCGTTGGCAGGTCTGATATTAGTTTGGAAGTTTGTCGTCTTGGGCTGGATCTTCGTGTAATTTACTTTCAGCTATTAACGAAATTTCCTGTTGCGCTAGCGAAGTGGCATGCAGCAGAGAAAAAAATCATTAGTGATAAGCAACGCTTGGAACAAATTAGAATCAACTGGCTAGTGATGAAAAGAAAGCTCGATGCTGTTTCTGTCACTATAAATAGTATTGGTTAATTTTTCTAGTGGTGTTATGCATATGTGGTTATTTAGAATTAGCGCTTATCACTTGAGGTGGGTTTCTTCGCTAGTTAAAATTTTCTTTGGTTTTTCACCGTTTACTTCATCGCTAGTGATTATGCTGACTCTCATCAGTCAGGTCGCTAAGCTTTTAGCCTTTTTCTTACCTTTGAAAGTGATCATTTTGCTAGGCTCTACTGGTATGCCTAGATATTTTCCCAGCTCCTGGGAGGTTT
>NZ_BAEU01000172.1:0-1279 GCF_000246875.1 Halomonas sp. KM-1 | reverse complement strand
AGTCTGCTCTTTAACAATGTGAATCATGCTGACAATTTCTCCGCAAGGAGAAATGCAAGATACGTCTCAAGCGTATCCGGCAATTGTCGTACGTAATCGCGGACCAGACCCTTTCGGGTTATATGGTCAAGCGATTAAGCGCATACGGTGGATGCCTTGGCAGCCAGAGGCGATGAAAGACGTGGTAGCCTGCGATAAGGCTCGGTGAGGTGGCAAACGACCTGTGACCCGGGCATTTCTGAATGGGGAAACCCACCCAGCACAAGCTGGGTATCCCACACTGAATCCATAGGTGTTGGGAGGCGAACCGGGGGAACTGAAACATCTAAGTACCCCGAGGAAAAGAAATCAACCGAGATTCCCCCAGTAGCGGCGAGCGAACGGGGACTAGCCCTTAAGCGGCACAACTGATAGGCGAACAGGCTGGGAAGCCTGACCATAGCGGGTGATAGTCCCGTAGCCGAAATCTGAGTGTCGTGAAATCGAGTAGGTCGGGGCACGTGAAACCTTGACTGAACATGGGGGGACCATCCTCCAAGGCTAAATACTCCTGGCTGACCGATAGTGAACCAGTACCGTGAGGGAAAGGCGAAAAGAACCCCGGAGAGGGGAGTGAAATAGATCCTGAAACCGTATGCGTACAAGCAGTGGGAGCATGCAAGTCATGTGACCGCGTACCTTTTGTATAATGGGTCAGCGACTTATTTTCAGTGGCGAGCTTAACCGAATAGGGGAGGCGTAGGGAAACCGAGTCTTAACTGGGCGACCAGTCGCTGGAAATAGACCCGAAACCGGGCGATCTATCCATGAGCAGGTTGAAGGTTGAGTAACATCAACTGGAGGACCGAACCAGGATCTGTTGAAAAAGATTTGGATGACTTGTGGATCGGAGTGAAAGGCTAATCAAGCCCGGAGATAGCTGGTTCTCCTCGAAAGCTATTTAGGTAGCGCCTCACGTATCACCGCCGGGGGTAGAGCACTGTTTCGGCTAGGGGGTCATCCCGACTTACCAACCCGAGGCAAACTCCGAATACCGGTGAGTGCCAGCGTGGGAGACACACGGCGGGTGCTAACGTCCGTCGTGAAAAGGGAAACAACCCAGACCGTCAGCTAAGGTCCCGAAATCCTGGTTAAGTGGGAAACGATGTGGGAAGGCTCAGACAGCTAGGAGGTTGGCTTAGAAGCAGCCATCCTTTAAAGAAAGCGTAATAGCTCACTAGTCGAGTCGGCCTGCGCGGAAGATGTAACGGGGCTAAACCAGGTACCGAAGCTACGGGTT
>NZ_BAEU01000173.1:0-1530 GCF_000246875.1 Halomonas sp. KM-1 | reverse complement strand
CCGCTCTTTAACAATCGATCAGGTAATTCATGTGGGCGCTTGTCGATGAGGTGGTGAGAAGTCACACCATTTCAAGGCAAGCGACTCGTCGAGACCTTCGGGTCTTTTGAGAAGCTTTGACCTTGAGCCAAGTTTGGTCCGCTTCCTTCGCAAGAAGGGTAAGGACTATATGATCTTAAACTGAAGAGTTTGATCATGGCTCAGATTGAACGCTGGCGGCAGGCCTAACACATGCAAGTCGAGCGGCAGCACGGGAAGCTTGCTTCCTGGTGGCGAGCGGCGGACGGGTGAGTAATGCATAGGAATCTGCCCGGTAGTGGGGGATAACCTGGGGAAACCCAGGCTAATACCGCATACGCCCTACGGGGGAAAGCAGGGGCTCTTCGGACCTTGCGCTATCGGATGAGCCTATGTCGGATTAGCTGGTTGGTGAGGTAATGGCTCACCAAGGCGACGATCCGTAGCTGGTCTGAGAGGATGATCAGCCACATCGGGACTGAGACACGGCCCGAACTCCTACGGGAGGCAGCAGTGGGGAATATTGGACAATGGGCGCAAGCCTGATCCAGCCATGCCGCGTGTGTGAAGAAGGCCCTCGGGTTGTAAAGCACTTTCAGTGGGGAAGAAAGCCTGGTGGTTAATACCCGTCAGGAAGGACATCACCCACAGAAGAAGCACCGGCTAACTCCGTGCCAGCAGCCGCGGTAATACGGAGGGTGCGAGCGTTAATCGGAATTACTGGGCGTAAAGCGCGCGTAGGTGGCTTGATAAGCCGGTTGTGAAAGCCCCGGGCTCAACCTGGGAACGGCATCCGGAACTGTCAGGCTAGAGTGCAGGAGAGGAAGGTAGAATTCCCGGTGTAGCGGTGAAATGCGTAGAGATCGGGAGGAATACCAGTGGCGAAGGCGGCCTTCTGGACTGACACTGACACTGAGGTGCGAAAGCGTGGGTAGCAAACAGGATTAGATACCCTGGTAGTCCACGCCGTAAACGATGTCGACTAGCCGTTGGGTCCTTCGCGGACTTTGTGGCGCAGTTAACGCGATAAGTCGACCGCCTGGGGAGTACGGCCGCAAGGTTAAAACTCAAATGAATTGACGGGGGCCCGCACAAGCGGTGGAGCATGTGGTTTAATTCGATGCAACGCGAAGAACCTTACCTACCCTTGACATCCTGCGAACCCTTCGGAGACGAAGGGGTGCCTTCGGGAACGCAGAGACAGGTGCTGCATGGCTGTCGTCAGCTCGTGTTGTGAAATGTTGGGTTAAGTCCCGTAACGAGCGCAACCCTTGTCCTTATTTGCCAGCGAGTAATGTCGGGAACTCTAAGGAGACTGCCGGTGACAAACCGGAGGAAGGTGGGGACGACGTCAAGTCATCATGGCCCTTACGGGTAGGGCTACACACGTGCTACAATGGTCGGTACAAAGGGTTGCGAACTTGCGAAAGTGAGCTAATCCCAGAAAGCTGATCTCAGTCCGGATCGGAGTCTGCAACTCGACTCCGTGAAGTCGGAATCGCTAGTAATCGT